>JAKDLH010000353.1 GCA_030452945.1 Microlunatus sp.
GGCCCTGCTTAGCCTGCCCCGCTCTGATCCGGCGGGGTGGTTACAAGTTCAGCTACGCACGCACGCCGACGGCGGACCCGGTCCAGGTGTGTTCTCCTAGGTCAGGTTCATGATCACCAGAACTAGCACGATGATCACCAGCACACCGATGATGGTGCCGATAATTCCTCTGTTCATCTGACTCTCCTTCCATCCACGCACGTCGGCTTACTATGTAAACCTATCGGATTCTGACCGCTCTGTCAGTCGATACACCGGACTGGGGCAGACCTGACGTTGGCGTACGCGCTGATCATGCGGTCCAACCGAAAACGCGTCCGCCGACCATGAACACGACCAGCCACGCCAGGACGGCGACGGCTCAACGCCGATACACGTCGTGCCGGCTGACACGGTATTTCTCGAGCAGGTCTGGCAGCGGCGCCCGTCCGACCCCGGGAGTCGTGTCCACCGCGACCTCGCCTGCGACCATCTCCACCGGCTCAGTGATGTCCTCGGCGTAGAACCGGGACGAGGCGGAAATGTCGCCAGGCAGGACGAAGCCGGGCAGCGAGGCTAGAGCCGCGTTGGCCGAACGCCCGAGGCCGGTCTCGACCATGCCGCCGCACCACACGGCGATGCCGTGGGCCCGGGCGAGATCGTGGATGCGGACGGCCTCCAGGTAGCCGCCGACCCGACCCGGCTTGACGTTGATCACCTCCGCAGCACCCAGGCTGATCGCGTCGGCCGCCGACACAACCGAGACCACCGACTCGTCCAGACAGATGGGCGTCTGCAGCCGACCGGCGAGGATCGCGTGCTGACGCAGGTCGTTCTCGGCCAGCGGCTGCTCGATCAGGAGCAGGTCGAAATCGTCGAGTCGTCGCAGGGTCGGGGAGTCCAGGAGGGTGTAGGCGGCGTTGGCGTCCACCTGGAGAAGCACGTCGTCCCCGAACTCGTGGCGGACGGCTCGAACCGGCTCGACGTCCCAGCCTGGGGCGATCTTGAGCTTGATCCGCGCGTAGCCCTCGTCCAGGTAACCCTCGACGACCTGCAGCGTCTGCTCGATCGAGTCCTGGATACCGACCGAGACCCCAGACGGCACGGTCCGGCGGACACCTCCGAGGTAGTCCCCGAAAGACTGTCCGGCGGCCCGCAGTTGGGCATCGAGAACGGCCATCTCGACGGCTGCCTTGGCCATCGGGTGCCCGACCACGTGACGCAGATGGTGTCCTACTCGCTCGGCCACGAGATCCTCGGCGGCGATCACCGCCGGGATCAGCCAGCGCCGGGTCACCTCGATCGAGCCGTCGACGTACTCCGGTGAGTAGAGCGGCTCCTCCATGGCGACGCACTCGCCCCAACCGGTGACTTCGCCGCGGTCGGTCTCGGCACCGATTTCGACGAGCAGGGCCTCTCGGGTGTGCTCGGTGCCGAACGAGGTGGTGAAGGGCGAGACCAGGGGCATCGACAGTCGGTGCAGTCGCACGCTGGTGATCATCATGAGGGGGGCGCCTCCACCCGATAGCCGTGTGTCCGGTCGAAGCCGGTGATTGTCCAGGACCGATCCAGCAGGGGAACGAGCGCCTCGCGGACCGCGAACCGCCACAGTCCGGCAGTCGCCGGATCCTGGCGTCGTAGTGCGGTGATGTCGTCGGGCACGCCCACCGTGAGTACGGCCGGGGCGTCGTCCCCGTCGAGCTGTGGTCCGGTCACGGGCAGGCCGTTCTTGTCGATCAACAGTGGAACGGCCGCGCGGGCGGACGGTGGCTCGGGTGCCCCGGCCAACCGCCAGCGAACCAGGAGTCGATCACTCGGGTCCCCCCGGTTGAGGTCGTCGGCGAGATCGCCGTACACGTCGAGCAGGTAGCGTTCAGGTCGCGCGCCCAGCCGGTTGAGGTTGACGTGCGCATTCCGGGAGACCAACGGATCGTAGGTCCAGGTGATGGCCGATCCGGCCCGAGCCAGCACCCAGTCGCGCTGGTGATTCTTGATCATGGTGCCGATGCCCCGGCCGGCGTACGTCGGAAGGACCCCGGTGATGTGGGAGTGCAGGGCGCCGTGGTCGGGCGAACCCCAGAATCCGAGCGCCGCGCCCACCAGCGTGTCGCCGTCGAAGGCCCCGGCCAGATAGCCACCGGCGTGCGCGAGCGCGACCATCAGCGCCGGATCGATCTCATGTCCGGCCCCTTCTCGGAACCAGATGGTGTCCCACAGAGTCGAAGCCGACGTCATGGCCACGATGCCGGAAAGCTCGCGGACCTCGAACCTTCGCACGACCACGCGCGAAGTGTAGTTCCAGCGGACCACCGCGATCGCCGGCGGTCGCCGCCCTACCCCGAGGGCCGCGGGCGCAAGGCTTGCATGCCTCCGTCGACGGCCAACGCGACGCCGGTGGTCGAGCCGGAGCGGGGGCTGGCGAGATACGCGACGGCTCGAGCGACCTCCGCGGAACTCACCAGCCGGCCGTGCGGCTGACGGGCCACCAGCGCGGCCCGCTCGGCGGCCGGATCAGGTGCGTTGCCCAGCAGCCGGTCGATCCAGGGGGTGTCGACGGTCCCGGGGATCACGCAGTTGACCCGAATCCCCTCACGCAGGTGGTCGGTGGCCATGGCCCGGGTCAACGACAGCACCGCTCCCTTGGTCGCACTGTAGAGCGCACGCTCGGGTAAACCCACGGTCGCCGCGACCGAGCAGGTGCTGACCACCGCGGCCGCCTGAGACCTGCGCAGGTACGGCAACGCGGCACGGGTGACCCGGACCACGCCGAGCACATTGACGTCGAACACCCGATGCCACTCGGCATCGAGGTTGTCGGCCACCGTGCCCTGAGCGCCGACGCCGGCGTTGTTCACCACGACGTCGAGCCGGCCGAAGCGATCGACCACCGCCCGCACAGAGGACCGGCAGGAGGGGTCGTCGGACACGTCGCAGGCGAATCCGGCGATCGGCTCTGGCAGGGCGTCGGTCCGCAGGTCGAGTACGGCCACTGTGGCGCCACCACGATTCAGCTCCGCTGCTATGGCCGCGCCGATCCCGGACGCTCCGCCGGTCACTAGGGCAACGAGGCCGTCGAAGTCCCCGCTCACCGAACCGCCCCGGCGGTCGACCGCTGCCGATCGGGAGCACGAACAAGGTGATCGGGACCCAGATCGCTCACCACCGGCCTCCCATCCTGTCGAGCCCATTCGCACCGGCCAGGATTTAGACGCCAGCGTAGGTTCGGACGCCAGCGTAGGAGAACCCCTTCGCTTTTCGCCGAGAGAGCCAAAAATGTCCTCTTGAGGACATGGCACGAAGTGGACACGGATTTGGCTGACACTGCCGT
>JAKDLH010000047.1 GCA_030452945.1 Microlunatus sp.
TCGGACCGCCACCCACTCCTACGGCTGGCTCCGGTGAGGTGTCGCGCCCGCCCGTGATCGCCGTGCTCGACACCGGGGTCGCCGAGCACCACTGGCTGACGGCGCGGCAGGGCCGCGACCTCGCGAGGCATGGCGTCGAGCAGCCCGACGAGCTGCTCAGCGGTGCACGGCGGCTGGGCATCGAAGATCGCCTGCGCCAACGGGCGCCCCGGCAGCTGCGGCAGCACCAGCAGGAAGTCCTCCGTCGCCGCCGCGACCTCGGGAGCTGGCAGTCCGGCACCGAGCAGCAGCTGATGGCGGCGCAGCGTCGGCTCGAACAGCTTCTGCCGGAGCACCTTGATGAAGAAGATGCGACGGACTCCGCCGACCGGCACGCAGGCTCGCAGGACCGCCCGGCGGCGCGGCCGGTAGCCGACCATCTCCAGCTCGACCCGGTCGCCGTCGAGCAGCTCAGGCACGACCGCGTACGCGTGCAGCAGGGCCGCCACCTGCTCGGGATAGGCGGCCCGCACCAACCCCGGCAGGTCGGGATCTCGTGGATAGAGCCAGACCGTCACCTCGCGCGTACCGTCGGCGAAGATGACCGCACGCTCGTCGGTCTCGCTGCGTCCGCTCGCCCGCACACTCGCGCCAAGCAGCTCGGTGCGCCGGCCGAACGACCAGTCGACCACCGCGGAGTAGGTCGCGGTGGTCGATCGGCGCGGATGCGCGTCCACGTGGTCGAGTCGCCACGACACCAGGGTCCCGCCCCCGTGGTCGACGGCAGCACGCAGCAGGTCGTCGACGTCGGGAGACGTCAACAGCCGCGATCCGTCTGGGTCGGGGTTCACCGTCGGGCTCCTCCAGGGTGGGACTGGTCGCGGGTGATCGCACCGGTCGACCGGTGGTGTCGTCGCCGACGATCCTCGCACGAGCCGCTCCCCCCAACCGACTTCTCAGCGCGAGTGGTCGCCCCAGCGACCACCGACGCTGACAAGTCGGAGGGGGGTACGTCGCAGTGGTGGCGCGCGCCGGCGGTCGCTGCCACACTGGGGACGACCTTGACAACGGACCGGCCACGGCTGCGACGGTCGATGTATCAGCCCGCGACCTCGATGCTCCTCAAGGAGGTACGACCGGGCCGTGAGCGGCCACGAGCACAGGAGCGCGCCAAATGACGCCACCCGCGGGGTCCCCCACCCCCGATCCGAGCACCGCCGATCCGCGCGACCAGATGTCGAGTCAGCCGCAGCGACCGGGCCCGAGCGGAGAGACGGTGCTGCGCCACACCTGGCGCCGGCTCGACCCGTCAAGTGCCCTGCGGCTCGGCGAGCAGAAACTGCAGACCACCGACTATCTGGGCAATCAGCTGGTCGTCCGCCCGCCGCTGTGCCAGGCCGACGAAGCCGCGATCTACGACGCCCTGACCGCGGTCGCCAAGCAGCGGGGTTTCCGCGCCGTCCGCGATCGGACCAACCGCGATCTGGTCACCCGGGCCCGGGAGGTCGTCGCCAATGACGAGGTCATCCCGATCGTGGAGCGGGTCGAGCTGACCCCGCTGGATCCAGACGGACTGATCACCCAGGCCGACGCCTGGGAGATCCTGCAGCACTATCGTGCCCGGTCCGGGTTGACCGAGGCCCAGCGCCAGGCGGTGCAACTGAACCACGTGATCACCTCGCACCCCGGTGAGCCGGCCGCGCACAAAGACCCGCTGGAGAAGCCGACCCCCTACTGGCACCCGACGCTGATCTCCCCCACGCCGTACTGGCATCCCACACCGGCGACGGGCAATCCCTACTGGCATCCGGTCGGCACCACGGGCAACCCGTACTGGCACCCGACCGGCATCGAGGAGTACGCGACGCCGGGCTTCGGGGGACGGACCCCGGTGCAGTTCGTCGGACCGCCACCCACTCCTACGGCTGGCTCCGGTGAGGTGTCGCGCCCGCCCGTAATCGCGGTGCTCGACACCGGGGTCGCCGAGCACCACTGGCTGACGGCGGAGTTCGTCGACCGGCAGCCCTGCTTCGACGGGATCCGGATCGGATTGACCGATCCGGAGCCGGTGCCCTCGGACGACCCCCGCGACAACGCCGACCTGCTTGGTGGGCTGGCGGTCACCACCGGTCACGGGACCTTCATCGCCGGCCTGATCCGGCAGACCTGCCCGGACGCCCGGATTCTGGCGGTTCGGGTGATCCAGGGAGACGGGGTGGTCGCGGAGGCGGATCTGCTGGATGCCCTGGGGATGCTGTGGTTGCGGCAGCGGACGGCCCTGGCGGACCGACAGTCCGACCAGCTGATCGACGTCGTCTCCCTCTCCTTGGGCTACTACCACGAGCAGTACGGCGACCGCGCGTTCGATCCGTTCCTGCTGGCTCCACTGCGGGCATTGGCCCGACTGGGCGTGACGATCGTGACTTCGGCGGGCAACGACGCGACTGTGCGACCGATGTACCCAGCGGCGTTCGCGCCGTGGGGCAAGGGCCCGATCCGGGAACCGAGTAGCTCCGAGCTGCCGGTGATCGCGGTCGGGGCGCTCAATCCCGACGGCACCATCGCGATGTTCTCCAACGAGGGACCGTGGGTCAGCGCGTACCGGCCCGGCGCAGCCCTGCTCAGCACGTTGCCGCTGGTCGACGGCTCCCGGTCGCCGACGGCCGCGCTGGTGTCTGGTACGCCGCACCTCTTCCGCTCCACCATCGATCCCGACGACTTCCGTTCGGGTTTCGGCATCTGGAGTGGCACCTCCTTCGCGGCTCCGATCCTGGCCGCCGAGCTGGCCCGACAGCTGCTCGCGGATGACGACTTCGGCACCGACGCCGACTTCGAGCCCCGCGCTGCCGTCGCTCGCGGCTGGGCGGCGGTGGCGGCGGCTTCTCCGTACACGGCCCGTCCCGAGTCCGAGAGCACGGACTCACCCGGCGCGGACCCCGAGAGTTCGCGCTGATGACCGGGTTCGATGGTCGCGCTCCGCGCTCCGCGGTCAGGTGCTGCGCGAGGTCTTGCTCATGACCGGGACGAAGGAGGATGGTCTGGCCGCGCGCGCCGGACGCATGTTCAGCGCCTATCGCGACGGCGACGAAGCCAAGATGGCCGACCTGGTGCGTATTTTGACCCCAATCCTGTGGCATACCGTCCGTGGCGTACGGCTGGATCCGGCCACGGCCGAGGACGTCGTGCAGAGCGTCTGGCTGACGCTGGTCCGCAAAGCCGAGACGATCAGCGAGCCGCAAGCCGTCCTGCAGTGGCTGGTGGTGACCGCCCGTCGCGAGGCGTGGCGGGTGGCCAAGGCCACCACCAAGATGCGTCCAGAAGACCTGGAGTCGGCGGTGGGTTCAGACCAGCTGCCCAGTCGCGAGTCGGTTGAGGACGACGTCGTCACCGCAGACACCCAGAGCCGTCTGTGGCGACACATCCAGAAGCTGCCCGACCGGTGTCAGGCGTTGCTGCGAGTGATCGCCTTCGCCGACCGACCCGACTACGCCGAGCTGGCCAGGTCGCTCGGCATGCCGCAAGGCAGTATCGGCCCCACCCGGGGACGGTGCCTGGCCAAGCTGCGACTGGCACTCACCAACGATCCCGGCTGGGAGGCACGATGAGCCGACACGACGACACCGACCTCGGACTGGTCGACGAGGCGAGAGAGTCCGCGCTGGCGGCTGAGGATCTCGATCCGGCCGACTACGCTCTGCTGAACTCGATCCACGCCTACTACGACGAGTCCGACCCGGTCCCCGACGGCCTGGTGGAGAGAATCCAGTTCGAGTTGACCCTCGATGCCCTGCACGCCGAAGCGGCGACGTTGACCCAGCTAGAGCTGAGCGGCAGCGGTGTCCGCAGCACCTCCACCGAAGCCGTACGGACCATCACCTTCACCAGCGAGTCAGTCACCACCATGGTCACGATCACGCCACAGCCCGACGACACGGTCCGGGTGGACGGCTGGGCCGCCCCGGGGGCGGGTCTGCTGGTGGAAGTGCTGCTCACCGACGACACGCACCGAACCAGGGCCGACGAGGACGGACGGTTCGTGTTCGAGCAGCTGCCGTCGGGTCTGGCCAAGTTCGCTTTGCACACCGTCGACGCCGAGGGCTCCGACCACACCGTGGTGAGTCCGACGATCGAGTTGTAGGGGCGGCGGCCGTGGTGGTAGCGACCGCCGGTGCGGACGCGATCCAGCGGGCCACCCAGCTGCACGAACGGGCCACGGCCCAGATCGTTCGCAGCCGGTTGGACCTGGCCGGTCGTCGCCTCGGCCAGGCCCTGGATCTCCTCACGGGTGTGTCCGCCGAGCTGGCTGACGAAGCTGCCCGAATAACCGTCCGGGTGCTGATCACCAGTGCGACCCTGGAGGCGGAGCTGCACGGCGGCGAAGCAGGGCGCGCCGAGCTGGTCCGGGCAGAGGAGCTGGCCCGCCGACTCGCAGATCCGGAGCTGTCCTTCGCGGTCGAGAGCACGCTCGCACTGCGGATGCTGCGCCAGGGCGACCATCCCGCCGCCCTGGAGCACTACGCCTCGGCCGAGACGAGGATCGAAGCCGCGAGCACCCGAGACGCGTGTGTCCTCTACCTCAATCGCGGCAACGTCCGGCTCCAGCAGCTCGACCTCACCTCGGCTCGACGCGACCTGGATCGTTGTATCAGTCTCGCGGTGCTGGACCCCGACCCGTCGCTCCGGCGGATCGAGTTCATGGCGCGGCACAACCTCGGCTATCTGGAGTTCCTGGCCGGCAATCTGCCGCAAGCACTGCAGCGGATGGACGGTGCCGCCGAGATAGCCGAAGGCGTCTCGCTGGCGATTTCGGCCCTGGACCGGGCCCGGGTGCTGATCGAAGCGGGCCTCAGCGACGCCGCCGAGGAAACCCTGGCCAGGGCGGCGACAGAGTTCCAGCGCGGTCGTCTGTACCAGGAACTGGCCGAGACCGAGCTGGCGCGGGCCGAGTGCGCGATCCTGGCCGACAACCTCCGCCGCGCCCGCCGGCTCGCCGGATCGGCCCGGACCCGGTTCCGGCGTCGTGGGGTACGGCGCTGGTGGCGGGCCGCGGAACTCACCTTGCTGTCGGCCGACCAAGCCGCTGGTCGCCCGCCGCGCGGGCGGGGCGCGCGGGCGGTGGCCCGGGCGGCCTACTGCGTGGCTGCGGCACGCGACCTGCAGGCTCGGCGGGCGCGACTGATCGGGGCGGCCGCCCTCACCGGGCTGGGCCGCATCCCCGACGCGGGTGTCCAGCTCGACCAGGTCGGCCCGGTGACGCGCACCGATCCCATCGCCCTGCGATTGCAGCAGCGGGTCGTGACCGCGGACTGGTTGCTCGGATCGGGAGAGCGGCGCCGGGCGCGCGGGGAGGTCCGGCGGGGCCTCGCGGAACTGAGTCGGCACCAAGCCCAGTTCGGCAGCATCGACCTGCAGACCTCGAGCGCGATCCACGGCCGCCGGTTGGTGCGGCTCGACCTGGAGCTGGCCGCTGCGGCCCGTCGGCCGCAAGGGGTCTTCGACGCGATCGAACGAGGCCGGGCGGTTTCTCGACGGCTGACCGCCGTGACCGCCCGGGAGGACGAGTCGGCCGAGCTGCTGGCCGAGCTGCGCCACCTCGGCCAGACCACCAAGGCCATCGGTGACGATCCAGACCAGGCGGACGCCGTGGCCGCGATGAGGGCCCGGGCCAGGGCACTCTACCGTCGGCTGGAGTCCATCTCCTGGCGCACCGCAGGCGCGGGTGAGGTGCACCGGCCGGCCGGCCTGGCCGAGGTGGCCGGTCTGGCCCAGGCGCAGGGAAAGGTCCTGGTCTCCTACTGCCAGGTACGCGGGCGTTGGTCCGCTGTCGTCCTCGGCAGGCAGCGGCCGGAGTTGATCCAGCTACCTGGAGACACCCGGTGCATCGAGCTCTCCCGCCGAGCCCAGGCCGATCTCGGCGTACTCGCCTACGACACGCTGCCGACTCCACTCCGAAACGCCGTGACCACGTCCCTGAGCAGAACGCTGGCTCAGCTCGACGACGCCTTGGTTCGACCGTTGGGACTGGGAGATCAGCCGGTCGTCGTGGTGCCGACCGGCCCGACGTCCACGCTGCCGTGGAACTGCCTGCCGTCGCTGCGTGGGCGGCCGGTCGAGGTGTCGCCGACCGCGACTTCCTGGCTGGCGGGCGCGACGGCAGACGATCTCAGCGGCGAGCTGAGCGTCGCCGCGCTGGCCGGTCCGGGCGTACCGACCGGGTCCACCGAAGCGAGCAGTGTCTCTTCGACCTGGGAAGCGGTGGCGGCCCACGTCGAGACTTCCACTGGGACAGCCGCCACCCGGCGGCAGCTGGCGCGGGCGCTGGCCGCCGACACGATCGTGCACGTCGCGGCGCACGGGAGCCACATCCGCCAGAACCCGCTCTTCTCCTCCCTCGCCCTGCACGACGGCCCGCTGTACGCGTACGAGATCTCGCCGGAGCAGGTGGCTCCGCACGTCGTCCTCTCCTCCTGCGAGCTGGGTCAGGCGACCACCCGGCCCGGTGACGAGGCGCTCGGGCTGACCCGAGTCCTGCTGCAGCTCGGAGCCCAGTGCGTGGTGGCTGGTGTCGCCCAGGTCAACGACAGACAGGCCGCGGCGGTGATGACGGCCTACCACCGGGAGCTGGCGGCCGGCCACGACTCCGCCGCGGCCCTGGCCACCGCCACCAGTACGGGGCCGTACGCGCCGTTCCTGTGTTTCGGATCCTCCTGGTCGGCCCACTGACTCCGCCCTGATGGTGGGCGGCTCCGCGGTGCCTCGATGCCGCGAATTTCGACCACCCGGCCACAACTCGTGGCGCTAACAACCGCCAGGACCGCGACCTTCGGCCACCCGGCCAGAAGCCCATCCGGTTCAGGTGACGAGGCAGAAGGGTGTGGCTCCGGTCTCATCCGATCCTGTGTGTCGATTGCTTGGCCAGCACGCTACCGGGGCAGGATCAAACCCACTTTCGCATACACGTCGGCCACGGTCTCGGCCGCGACGGCGCGAGCTCGCTCCGCGCCGTCGGCCAGCACCGCTTCGAGTTCGGTCCGCTCGCCGAGCAGCTCCAGAGTCCGTTCCCGGAACGGGACGGCGAACGCGCTGACCGATTCGGCCACCGCGGCCTTGAGGTCGCCGTAGCCTCGGCCGGCGAAGTCGTCGACCAGAGCGCCGACGGAGGAGCCGGAGAGCGCGCTGAGGATGGTCAGCAGGTTGGACACACCCGGCTTGGACTCCTCGTCGAAGACGATCGTCCGCTCGGAGTCGGTCACCGCCGACTTGATCTTCTTGACGTTGGCGGCCGGCTCGTCGAGCAGGTTGATCAGCCCGGCCGGGGAGACGGCCGACTTGCTCATCTTCGCGGTGGGATCGGCGAGGTCCTGGATCCGGCCCACCGCGGTGATGATGTGCGGCTCCGGCACCGTGAAGGTCGGACCGTAGCGGGCGTTGAACCGTACGGCCAGGTCCCGGGTCAGCTCCAGATGCTGCCGTTGATCCTCCCCGACCGGCACCTTGTCGGCCTGATAGATCAAGATGTCGGCGGCCATCAGGATGGGGTAGGTGAACAGCCCGACGTTCGCGGCGTCGGCCCCCGCGCGGGACGCCTTGTCCTTGAACTGGGTCATCCGACTCGCCTGACCGAATCCGGTCAGGCAGTTGAGGACCCAGGTGAGCTGGGTGTGCTCGGGAACCTGGGACTGCAGGAACACCACCGACCGCCGCGGATCAACCCCGGCCGCGAGGAGCTGCGCCGCGCCAACCAGGGTCTGCTCCCGCCGTGCCGCCGGCTCCTGCTCCAGGGTCAGCGCGTGCAGGTCGGCGATACCGTAGAACGCCTCGTACTCCTCCTGCATCGGCACCCACTGCCGCAGCGCCCCCAGATAGTTGCCCAGATGCAGCGAGCCGGAGGTCGACTGAGCCAGGGAGAGCGCGCGCGGACGGCGGGAGTCGATGGGCATGGCCGTCATTGTTCCACGCAGGCCCAGGGCGGTCAGACCCGGTTTTCGTCGCCGGGAACGGGCTCCGACCCCTCCGGCTCGGGGTCGCCGGTAGAGGTCTGCCGCAGCGTCTTGACCTCCATCCGCGCCGCACGTCGACCGTCCAGCTCGGTCACCTTCAGCTCCAGCCGAACAGGGCGGTAGTCCCCCTCGCCCGGCTGGACCGCGTCGACCTCGACCGTCGCGCCCAGGGTCGGCAGCTGTCCGAAGGCGGCCATGAAGAACCCGGCCGCGGTGTCGTAGGGACCCTCCCCCAGCTCGTAGCCGGTCTCCTCGGCGAACTCGTCCAGGGTGGAGAGTCCGTCGATCTCCACCGTGCCGCGCGGGGTCCGACGCTGCTCGACCACCACGTCGTACTCGTCGGTGATGTCCCCGACCAGTTCCTCCACCAGATCCTCGATCGTGACGATGCCGGCGGTGCCGCCGTACTCGTCCACCACGATCGCCAAGTGCGCTCGGGAGCGCCGCATGTCCGAGAGTGCGCGAAGCACCCGGACCGTGTCGGGCAGGCTGACCACCGAGCGGACCAGACCGGACACCGGCGTGGACCGGTTGCTGACCTCGGGGTCGAGCAGATCCCGCACGTGGACGAACCCGATGATGTCGTCGGCGGAGTCGCCGGTCACCGGATACCGGGAGTGGGGGGCTTGCAGCACCTGACGGACTGCGCGGTAGGCGGGCATGTCTCCGGGCAGGAACTCCACCTCGGTGCGGGGCAGCATCACCTCGCGCAGGCCGCGGGAACCGGCGTCGAAGACGTCGTCCACGATCCGTCGCTCCTCGTCGCCCAGAGTGGAGGAGCCGCTGACCATGGCGCGGATCTCCTCGTCGGTCACCTCCTGCCGACCGGCCGACGGATCACCGCCCAGCAGCCGGACCATCAGGTTGGTCGACGCGCCGAGCAGCCAGATCACCGGTCGGGCGAGCTTGGCGACGAAATCGACGAGCGGCGCCAGGGCGAGCGCGTACGCCTCGGACCGCTGCAGCGCCAGCCGCTTGGCGGTGAGTTCGCCGATCACGATCGAGACGTAAGAGATGACCACAGTGACCAGCACCAGGGCGACGGTGTCGGCGACGCCCTCCGCAAGCGGAAACACCTGCCGCAGTTGGGGACTCAGGGCTTGCGCCAAGGTGGCGCCACCGAACGCGGCGGAGAGGAACCCGGCGAGGGTCACGCCGATCTGCACCGCCGACAGGAACCGGTTGGGATTCTCGTTCAGCCGGGCGACGGTACGCCCACGCGAGCCGCGTTGGGCGAGCTGGCGGACCTGGCTGTCGCGCAGGGAGACCAGAGACATCTCAGCGGCCGCGAACACGCCCCCGATGCAGATGAAGAGCAGAATCAAGGCGCTGTTCAGGGCGATGTCGAAGCTCATCGCTCGGCCCTCATCGTTCCGAGGCCGCAAAACGCCTGGCCGAGCCGGGAGTTAGCAGTCACCCGCAGCAGCGTAGTGGCGCGGCCCGCCGATCCACCTCCCTCGCTGGCTCGTTCTCAGGTTGAGGTGATGACATCGCCGCCGCGGTCGGTTTTGATGAGCGGGTGGCAGACCGAACGCAGTCCGTGGGCTCGGCGGGACCGGCGCGCGGCTTTCCCGACGCGGTGCCGATCCTGCTGGATCCGGTGGCCAAAGTGACGTTGCGCGCCCACTCCGGCGCCGACGTCTCGGCCATCATCGAGCAATGCCGCGATCCCGAGATGCGACGCTGGGTTCCGCTGCCGGAGCCTCCCGGTGGCTACGCCGAGCCGGAGGCGCGTGAATTCCTCGCTCGGATAAGGATGGGTTGGCAGCAGGGCGAGTCCTACGCCTGGGCGATCGAGGTCGGCGCGTCGCGGTCAGGGCCGGCGGTAGCTTTCGCCGGCGGCATCGACCTGCGCCGCCTCGAGGCCCAGGTGGCCGAGGTCGGTTTCGGCCTGCACCCGGCCGCCCGGGGACGTCAGGTCATGACATCCGCTCTGCGACTGGTCCGGGACTACGGGCTCGACACGCTCGGCTATCGGGCGATTCGTTGGCGAGCCCTGGTCGGCAACTGGGCGTCCCGCCGGGTCGCCGCCGCGGCCGGGTTCCGGTTCGACGGCACCGTTCGGGCCTCGCTGGACCACCACGGTGAGGCGAGAGACAGCTGGTGGGCCACGATTCGGGCCGAGGACGCCAGACTCGATCTGTCGTGGCCGGACCCGCCGCGGCTGACCGGGACCCGAATGAGTCTGCGTCCGTTCCGTGACTCCGACCTGGAGCGGGTCGTGGAGTCCTGCGTCGACCCGGACACCCAGCACTGGTTGGTCTCACTGCCCCGGCTGTACCGACGGCGCGACGCCGAGGACTACCTGGCCGCGGTCCGTGAGTCGGCCGCAACCCGCAGCGGGTGGGCCTGGTGCGTCGCCGAAGCGGGCGATCGGTGCCTCGGCGCGATCAGCTTGGAGGGGTTCGGCGGGTACGCGCGACGCCTGGAAATCGGCTACTGGACCCACCCCGACGCCCGAGGTCGAGGGATCGCGGCGGAGGCCGTCAGGCTGGTCACCGCCCACGTCGAGGACAACGACCTGGCCGATTCGGTGACCATCCGCTGTGCCGCGTCGAACCGAGCCTCGCGCCGAGTCGCCGAGGCCGCCGGGTACAACCAGATTGGGGTCCAACCTAGGTGCGAACCGCTCCGCGACGGCACGCTGGCCGACCTGGTCAGCTACAGCCGTCCTTGATGTCCTCGACCTGTCCTCGACTCGGTGGCGCACCTCGCGTTTCCCAGGCTCGCGGCCGAGTCGCGAGTTCTCAGCGATCCACTACGCCGAAGTCCGTGAGAGACTCGGCGGCGTGAATTTGCGCGTCAGCGTCATCGGCACCAACTATCTGGGGGCGACTCATGCCGCCGGCATGGCCGAGTTCGGCCACCGCGTGATCGGGGTCGACATCGACCACGAGCGAATCGCCACCTTGAGCAGCGGCCGTTCGCACATCTACGAGGTCGGTCTGGAACCGATGCTGGCCCTGCACACCCAAAGCGGTCGGCTGCGTTTCACCACCGACTACCGCCTCATCGCCGACTGGGCCGATGTGCACTTCCTGGCGCTGGGCACCCCGTCGGGCGCGAGCGGTGCCGCCGACCTCAGCCAGCTCGAGGCCGCCGTCGACGCGCTCGGTCCGCTGCTCACCCGGCCCACGTTGGTGGTGGGGAAGTCGACCGTGCCGGTGGGCACTGCCGTCCGGCTGCAGGACCGGCTGCGCGCCCTGGCTCCGGCCGGCGATGGGATCGAGGTCGCCTGGAACCCGGAGTTCCTCCGCGAGGGTTTCGCGGTGGAGGACACTCTGCGACCGGACCGGCTCGTGTTCGGCGTGCAGAGCGAAGACGCACTGGAGCTGCTGGAGCAGGTGTATGCGATCCCGCTGACCGAGTCGACGCCGGTGGTGCACTGCGACCTGGCCACCGCCGAGCTGATCAAGACCGCGGCGAACGCGTTCCTGGCGACCAAGATCAGCTTCATCAACTCGATGGCCCAGATGTGCCAGGCCGCGGGAGGCGACGTGGTGCTGCTGGCCGACGCGATCGGCTACGACCAGCGGATCGGCCGTGAGTTCCTCAACGCCGGTCTGGGCTTCGGCGGCGGCTGTCTCCCGAAGGACATCCGAGCCCTAGCCGTACGAGCCGAAGGACTCGGTGTCGGGGTCTTGGCCCAGCTGATCGAAGCGGTCGAGGCGATCAACGCGGGCCAGCGGGTCGAGCTGGCCGAGCTCGCCGTCGCCCAGCTCGGTGGAGACGTCCGGGGCGCCCGGATCGCGGTCCTGGGGGCCGCCTTCAAGCCGGGTACCGACGATACGCGGAACTCCCCCGCGCTGACCGTCGCCGAGCATCTGTACGCCGCCGGAGCGGAGGTCGCGATCTACGACCCCCAGGCCCGGTTGCCACCTCGACCGGGCTTCACCCAGGTCGCCACCCTCGACGAAGCCGTCACCGGTGCCGAGATCGTGCTGCACCTGACCGAGTGGCCCGAATTCCGCTACCTCGATCCGGAGCGACTCGGCGCACTGGCCAAGAACAAGATCATCATCGACGGTCGGTTGAAGCTGCATGCGCCTACCTGGCGCGACGCCGGATGGAAGGTCGTCCAGATCGGCCGAGCCGCCACCCTCTAACTGCGAGTGGTCAGCACCCGTGGTCGTCCTGGCGACCACCAGCGCTGACAACGCGGAGGGGATTCAGCCCAGTCGGGCAGCCAGGTTGTCGTCCAAAGTGGCCAGGAACTCCTCGGTGCTCTGCCACTCCTGGTCCGGTCCCACCAGCAGCGCGAGGTCCTTGGTCATCTTGCCGCTCTCCACGGACTTGATGATCACGTCCTCCAGCGCCTCGGCGAAGCCGGTCACCTCAGGGGTATTGTCCAACTTTCCCCGGTGCTTCAGACCTCCGGTCCAGGCATAGATCGAGGCGATCGGGTTCGTCGAGGTGGGTTTGCCCTGCTGGTGCTGCCGGTAGTGCCGGGTGACCGTGCCGTGCGCGGCCTCCGCCTCGACGGTCTTGCCGTCCGGGGTCATCAGCACCGACGTCATCAGACCCAGCGAGCCGAAACCCTGAGCGACCGTGTCGGACTGCACGTCGCCGTCGTAGTTCTTGCACGCCCAGACATAGCCGCCCTCCCACTTCATCGCGGCGGCCACCATGTCGTCGATCAGGCGGTGCTCGTAGGTCAACCCGGCTGCCGCGAACTCCTCGGCGAACTCGTCGTCGAAAACCTCCTGAAACAGGTCCTTGAACTGGCCGTCATAGGCCTTGAGGATGGTGTTCTTGGTGGACAGATAGACCGGATAGCCCCGCTGCAGACCGTAGGAGAAGGAGGCCCGCGCGAAGTCGGCGATCGAGTTGTTGAAGTTGTACATGCCCATCGCCACGCCGCCGTCGGCCCGAAAGTCTGCGATCACGTGCTCGATCGGCTCGGACTCGTCGTCGGGAGTGAAGGTGATCGTCAACTGACCGGCCCCGGGCACCTTGAAGTTGGTCGCCTTGTACTGGTCGCCGTGCGCGTGACGGCCGATCACGATCGGCTTGGTCCACCCCGGCACCAGCCGCGGGATGTTGGAGATGATGATCGGCTCGCGGAACACCACGCCACCGAGGATGTTGCGAATCGTGCCGTTCGGTGAGACCCACATGTGCTTCAGGCCGAACTCGGCGACCCGGGCCTCGTCGGGGGTGATCGTCGCGCACTTCACCCCGACCCCGTGCCGTTTGATCGCCTTGGCTGCGTCGACCGTGACCTGGTCGTCGGTGGCGTCGCGGTGCTCGATGCCCAGGTCGTAGTAGTCGAGGTCGAGATCCAGGTACGGGTGGATCAGCCGATCTTTGATGAACTGCCAGATGATCCGCGTCATCTCGTCGCCGTCGAGTTCGACGACCGTGCCTTCGACCTTGATCTTCGCCATGACGGTCAACCTACCGAATGCGCTCCAGGCCGGCTCTGCTGACTCAACCCGGCGGTTCGACCCAGCAGTTCGACCCGGGCGCCCACCATCGCGTACGTGACTGTCGTCCGTCGATCACAACTGATCCGCCCAGGATCGGCTTCCACGTGGTCCACGTCGACGAGCGCCATCAACTTACGGTTGCGGTGGCAGCCGTTCTCCATCAACGATCAGGTCAACCCGCTGCCGCGGGCGCTGTTCGGCCTCGTACGCGTCCTCGCTCGGCATCCAGTCGGTGAGCCAGCGGTCCAACCACTGCGGCCCGTCCCGGCTCAGCACCCGCGCCAGCCGCACCTCGTACGAAGCCTCGACCCACATGGTCAGATCCCACGGCACCCCGAGCCGCACGTCGGTCGAAGACACTCCCTCGACTATCACCGGCACTCCGACCGGCACGTCGTGCCACTCCGCGCCCGTGTGAGTTGCCCAGTCCCAGCGCTGATAGCGGGCCGGCCGACCCGAGGCCAGCGGGAAGAGGACCTGTCGGAGGAAACGGTCCTGCTCCCAGCCTGCGACGTCCGGGCGAGCGAAATCATCGGCACGGACCACCACGGCGTTGGTCAGAGTCGACTGGATCCGGTCAGCCAGGCTGGACTTTCCGGACGCACCCTTGCCGTCGATGCCCACCCACCGGGTCCCGGGCAGCTCGCCCAGGACCGCCACGACGCGGTCGACCGCCTCCGAAGGCGACACCAGAGGAATCATCCGACTGCCTCCCTGCCGATATCCAGGTCTCGGCCATTGCTAGCGTCTTGTCCAAAGTCATCCAAGCAGGCCCGCCCCAACCGAACTCCCAGGAGAATGTCGTGAACACACCCGTCAAGGTCGCCGTCACCGGAGCCGCCGGACAGATCGGCTACAGCCTGCTGTTCCGGATCGCCAGCGGATCCCTGCTGGGCCCCGACACACCGGTGGAACTGCGGCTGCTCGAAATCACCCCGGCCCTGAAGGCCCTCGAAGGGGTGGTGATGGAGCTCGACGATTGCGCGTTCCCGCTGCTGTCCGGGGTGGAGACCGGGGATGATCCCGAGGCCGTCTTCGACGGCGTCAACATCGCCCTGCTGGTCGGAGCGCGGCCGCGGAGCAAGGGGATGGAGCGCGGGGATCTGCTGGAGGCCAACGGAGCGATCTTCAAGCCGCAGGGTGCGGCCCTGAACGCGAACGCCGCCTCCGACATCAAGGTGCTCGTCACCGGCAATCCCGCGAACACCAACGCGCTGATCGCGATGAGCAACGCTCCCGACATCCCCGCCGAACGGTTCACCGCCTTGACCCGACTCGACCACAACCGGGCCATCGCCCAGCTCGCGACCAAGACCGGCAGCACCGTCAACGACATCACCCAGATGACGATCTGGGGCAACCATTCCGCCACCCAGTACCCCGATCTCTTCCACGCCGAGGTCAAGGGCCAGAACGCGGCCGCCCTGGTCGATGACCAGCAGTGGTTGGAGAACACGTTCCTACCCACGGTGCAAAAGCGCGGCGCCGCGATCATCGAGGCGCGCGGCGCGAGCTCCGCGGCCAGCGCGGCGAACGCGACCGTCGACCACGTCCGCGACTGGGTGCTGGGCACCCCAGAGGGCGACTGGACCTCGATGGCGGTGCCGTCCGACGGCTCCTACGCCGTCGCGGAGGGGATCATCTCCTCGTTCCCCTGCACCACCTCCGGCGGCTCCTACCAGATCGTGCCCGGGCTGGAGATCAACGACTTCTCCCGAGCCAGGATCGACGCCAGCGCGGCTGAGCTGGCCGAGGAGCGGGACGCGGTCCGGTCTCTCGGGCTGGTCGGCTGAGTCACAGATCACGGTCACTTCGGCGGTGGCGGCAACCGAAGGGTCCGATAGTGCCGGCGGCTGCCGACCCCGGACTTCTGTCGAGCTTCCCTGAAATAGTCTGGTTTGCTCGACAGAAGTCGGTCGAAGCACCGCCGGTGAGGAACACTAGGACTATGACTGACAGCGGATCCGGTCGGCCGGACGATCCCCGGGGCGGTCCTCACGCCGACTCCCCCGGCTCGAACGACGACTACAACCCGTCCGCTTCCTGGGGGACCAACCCCGGCGGCAGCTGGGACGACACCGCTGCGTACGAGAGTCCCTACGCCGCGCCCGGCTCGCACGCATCAGCCGCCGAACCCCCGGCCGACAGCGGACCGTGGCCGTCCTACCCCGATCCCGGCTCGACCGGGCCGAGCAACGCGTCCAGCGCAGGTCAGCCCTACCCGTCCTACGATCAGCAGGGATGGCCGGGTTCCGCCGCTGGTCAACCGGGTTACGGGTACGACAGCCAGCAGCAGCCTGGCTACCACGTGCCCGGACAGCCGGCCTACGGCCAGGACGCTTACGGACGGCCGGCCTACGGCCAGGACCCGTACCGACCGGCCCCATCCGGTCAG
>JAKDLH010000354.1 GCA_030452945.1 Microlunatus sp.
GTACGTCTTCAGCACCTCGGCCTGCAGCTCAGGATTGTCCAAGAAGTCGAAGACCCCCGGGCAGGGTGCTCACCTCGCCCTGGTCGGCATCCAACGAGACGGAGCCGGCGAACTGCTGCTCGTGCCGCAGATGGGTCAGCTCGACCGCATCGCTGAGATCGACCGCCGCGCCACCCTCGGCCTTGACGAACACCTGCAGCCCCTTGGCGTATTGGTAGTCGCGCTCCAGGACCGTATCGGCGAACGTGACGATCTGGGAGAGAAAGGCGTAGACCCGCACGAAGCGACTCAGCGCGTCGCGGAAATGTTGCTGCTCATCGGGGGTCAGCGACCCAGAATCGCTCGATGGCCGGCCCGAGCGCGGCGTGCAGCCGGGCATGATCGAGGTGCTCGGCCAGCAGGATCCGGGCGAAGGTAGCCCCGTCTTCCGCACTCAGCACGGCGAACTCATCCAACGCGTGACGGGTGTCGTAGAGCAGGTTCGGGTCCGACGGCGCCGCCACCGTCTGGCCGTAGTAAGGCGCGAAGGCCGCGGCGATGTCGTCGGCGTCGTTGGCGAAGTCCAACACGAAGGTCCCGTCCTTGTCCGGGTGGGTTCGGTTGAGTCGGGACAGTGTCTGGACCGCGGCCAGCCCGGCCAGGGACTTGTCGACGTACATGGCGTAGAGCTTGGGCTGGTCGAAGCCGGTCTGGAACTTCTCCGCGACCACCATGACCGAGTAGGCGTCGGTGTCGAACATCGCGGCGGTCTGGGTGTCGGGGAAGCCGTTCCACTTCGCCTCGGTGGTCTGCTCCCCGTCTTCGGTCGGCAAAGACCCCGAGAAGGCCACCAGCATCCCGGTGCCGTAGCCGTGGTCGGCCACGTAGCGGCGCAGCGCGTCGGCGAACCGCAAGGCGTGTGGCCGGGACGAGCAGACCACCATCGCCTTGGCGTGACCGCCGATCTTGTGGGCGATATGGGTGCGATAGTGCTCCACCACGATCTCGGCCTTCTGGGCGAGATTGTGCTCGTGCAGCGAGACGAATCGGGCGATGGCACTCCGAGCTTTCGCTGTCTGCAGGGCGGGGTCGTCGATGATCGCCTTCTCCAGATGGAAGTAGATCTGGTACGTCATGTAGCTGGCCAGCACGTCGTGGATGAAGCCCTCTTCGATCGCCTGCCGCATCGAGTAGAGGTGAAACGGCTCGTGCTTGCCGGTCGCCGGGTCGAGGCGCCCGAAGATCTCCAGGGTCTTGCCCTTTGGGGTGGCCGTGAAGGCGAAGAAGCTCAAGTTGGGCTGCGCTCCCCGGGCCTCGATCTCCCGCAGCAGTGCCTCCTCGACCGCGTCGGTGCCAAGATCGTCCTCGCTGTCGGGACCGGCGCGGCCGAGCACCTTGCGCAGGTCCTTGGCCGCATCCCCGGTCTGGGAGGAGTGGGCTTCGTCGGCGATGACCGCGTACCGACGGTCGGGCAGGCTCGCCATCTGCTTCAGGGCAAAGGGAAACTTCCACAGCGTGGTGATGATCACCGGCGTGCAGCATGGAGAGCCGGTGGGCCAGCCAGGCGATGGTGTTGGACTTCCCGGAGCCGGCCGAGTGCTGGACCAGGTAGGAATGGCCCGCCTGGTCGTGGCGCGCCGCTGCCTCGAGGCGGAGCACCGCATCCCACTGGTGGTAGCGCGGGAAGACCACCCGGGCCGGCTTCCTCGATCCCTTGGCCGGCTTCTCCACGTGCACGAAGCGGCCGAGCAGATCGAGCCAGGCGTCCCGCTGCCAGACCCGCTCCCACAGATAGGCGGTGCGGTGGCCATCGGGGTTCGGTGGGTTGCCCGCGCCGCCGTCGTGACCGGTGTTGAAGGGGAGGAAGACGGTGCCTGCGCCGGCCAGCCGAGTCGTCATGGCCACCAGGTGCGGGTCGACGGCGAAGTGGACGACCGCCCGGGCCAGGGTCCGGTTCTTCGGGTCGCGATCGGTGCGGTACTGGGCGATCCCCTGCTCCACTCCCTGCCCGGTGAGCGGGTTCTTCAACTCGGCGGTGGCGGTGACGATGCCGTTGACCAGGAGGGCGAGGTCGACGGTCCTCCCGCTGCCCGCCGCGAACCGTAGCTGCCGGGTGACGGTCAGCCGGTTGGCCTGATACCGCTCGACCAGGGTGTCGGTGAGCTGGTGAGCCGGTTTGCCGTACGACAGCCGAAGGGTGACGCCGTGGTCGACCACCCCGTGCCGCAGAAGGTCGACGACGCCGCGACGGTCCAGCTCATTGGCCAGCCGGTCGGCGAACTTGGCCTGCGCTGTGGGCTGATCCCCGCCGTACCGCTTGATCAGCTCCCCCCAGGCGTCGATCTGGGTGGCGCCGATGAAGGTGAACAGCTCGCCGGTGTCCAGGCCCCGGACCGGATCGAAGTCGGACTGGACGCCCTGAGCGAGGTCGTTCTTGACTGTGTCGTAGCCACCGACGGTGGTCAGCGAGTCGCAGATGGTGTGCTCGAAGAGCTCCTCGTCGGGGGTGGGCATGCCTCTCGACTCCTTGGTCGGTTGCTGGCTTGTTCCTGCTGGCTCAGGATATTTCAGGGGTCGAACAAGTCGGACAGGAGACACGTTCCCGCGGGAACGTTTGGCGGGTTCACCGGTCCGTCAGGCTCGATCTGCGGGAACGGAGTGTCAGTGCTGTCCCGTAGATTCTCGTTACAGACAACAGATGCTCGACGAAGGACGGTGGCTCATGTCGGATTCGACGCAGGTTGACTGCGCAGAAGCGGAGGCGCTGGCCGGGAAGATCTGCGCGGCGGCGGCGCTGTCGGCACAATCGGAGTGTCAGCTGCTGGAGCTGGTGGGCGAGTTCGACGCGGTGGACGCGGTCCGGTGGTGGGACGGGGTGAAGTCGTTGGCGCACTGGCTGTCCTGGTGCTGCTCCATGTCGCCGGGCACGGCCCGGGAGCATGTCCGGGTGGCCCGGGCGTTGCGGCGGATGCCGACCATCACCGAAGCCTTCCGCCAGGGCCGGTTGTCGTATTCGAAGGTGCGGGAGGTGACCCGGGTGGTGGATCTGGTCGAGGAGGCGGAGGTCTGCGAGCTGGCCTTGACCGCGACCGCGTCGCAGCTGGCCCGGATGGTGGCCGGGTACCGCCGGGCGGCGGGTACCCGGATCGGGCAGCAGCCGGCTCGGGCGCTGACCTGGACCGAACGCGACGACGAGATGATCGACTTCCGCATCCGGCTGCCCAAGGAGGAAGCGGCAGTGGTCATCGCTGCGCTGAACGCCGCCAAGGACCAGTTCGGCGAGCCGCCGCCCGCCCAGCCGGCCGGGACGACCGAGCCGG
>JAKDLH010000355.1 GCA_030452945.1 Microlunatus sp.
CGCGGCGGCGCTGCGCGAGGAGGACGCGGCGGCGCTGCGCGAGGAGGACGCGGCGACGAAGATCAGCCGAGATGAGTGGCTGTGGCTGCTGCATGACGACGCGGTACCGGCGCCGGACGCGCTCGAGCGGCTGCTCGCGCACGTGGTCGATGACGACACCGTCGACATCACCGGACCCAAGCTCGTCTTTCCCCGCCGACGCCACGGCGCCGGGCACCAGATCAGCGAGGTCGGAGTCACGATCTCCGGTACCGGTCGGCGCGAACTCGGTCTCGACCTCGACGAGATCGACCAGGGTCAGCGTGACCGGCCGACCCAGCATCTCGGTGTCTCCACCTGTGGCCTGCTGATCCGGCGTACCGACTTCGGCGCGCTCGGCGGGCTGGACCCCGATGTGCCCTGCTTCCGCGACGGCGTCGAGCTCGGCTGGCGGGCCACCGCTCGCGGCCTGCGGGTGGTGACCACCCCTTCGGCCGAGATGGTCCACCGTCAAGTGGGTCGAGCAGGACTGCGACCCCGTGGGTCCGGTGGCAGGCATCCCGACCGAGTCGACCACCAGCTGGGCATGCTTCTCGTCGCCGGGCACGCACCCACGTGGCGGTTGCCGTTCACCTGGCTGCGGCTGGCGCTGGCTTGCGTAGTGCGAGCGGTCGGCTACCTGCTCGGCAAAGCCCCGGCCCGCGGCCGCGACGAGCTGGCCAACCTCGGCTGGCTCATCGCTCACCCAGGTCGGATCCGGGCCTACCGGAGCCGCGTGAGCTCCGTCTCTACCGGGGACGGCAACGCCGAGTTGATCGCGACCCTGCGACCGCCGTGGTGGTCAGGTTTTCGCCTGGCGGTGGAGTCACTGTCGGGTACGGTCTCCGACCGCTACCGCCTTCTGGCCGGTGACAGCGAGGCCGCCACACTGGATGAGCTCACCGGCGACGACTTCAGCTCGGTCGGCGAGGAGAGCAGCCGACACCCCTGGCTGGCCCCCGTGGTCGTGATCAGCCTGCTCGCCGTGGTCGGCAGTCTGGTCGCCGCTCGGGGATTGTTCGGCTTCGGGCACCTCGATGCTCCAGCGCTGTTGCCCGCCCCCGACGGACTCGGTGAGCTCTGGCGCTCCGCCGCGGAGGCGATCCCCGGCGCCCCGGGCGAGATCCCGCCTCCCTGGCTCGCGGTGATGGCCCTCGGCTCGACTGTGTTGGCCGGCCAACCCGAGTGGCTGGTCACCCTGCTGATCGGTGGGGTGGTTCCCCTGGGTGTGCTGGCGGTCTACCCGCTGCTGCACACCCTCGTGGAGGACCGGCGCGTACGGGTCTGCGTGGCGATCGCGTACGCGTTGTTGCCCGTCCTCCTGGGCGGCACGAATCAGGGTCGCGTGACGTTGAGCGTGGTCACGATCGGCCTGCCGATGCTCGTGCTGGCCCTGCGCGGGCTGGTGCTGCGACGGCCGCGGGCCCCGGAGGCCTGGCGCGGTGGCTGGGGAGCCGGTGTGGTTCTGGTCGGGTTGACCGCCTTCGAACCGTCGCTGATCGGAGTCGCGCTCCTGCTCGGCCTGATCGGAGCGATCTGGTTGCGCCGCAGTCCGCGCAAAGTCGGACGGATCGGGATCGCGGTGGGGCTACCGCTGCTGGTGTGGGCGCCCTGGTGGCCTACCCTCCTGCGTTACCCGGGCCGGCTGTTCGCGGGGCCCGACTCCGCCCTGATCGCCGCCGGAACTGCCCCGGCGCCCTGGCACTTGCTCCTCGGACGGGAGGTGGGGCCCGGACTGCCGCCGCTGTGGCTGGGTGGCCTGGTCTTCGGCGCGATCTGGCTCGCTGCGGTGATCGGTCTCGGCCGCCGGCCGCGCCGCGCGGTCGTCGTCGGATCCTGGCTGGCCGCGGTAACCGCCATGCTGGGCTCGGTGCTGCTCAGCCGGCTGGTGGTGACCGTGCCACCGACCGGTGACTCGATTCGGCCGTGGACCGGGGCCTACCTGCTGGTGGCGTTCGCTGCTCTGCTGCTCGCCGCCGCGACCGGGCTGGACGGACTCGCCGCCGAGCTTCGCGAACGCAGCTTCGGTTGGCAACAGCCGACCAGTGTGGTCGCCGGCGTCCTGGTCGTGGCCACCGTGTTGACCGGCGCGGGATGGTGGATCTGGGCGGGCGCGGAGGGGCCCATCCAGCGACAGCGGCTCGACGCGCTTCCGCCGTACGTGCGCAACGCGATGATCTCCGACACGGGTGTCCGGGTGCTGGCCATTGACCTGGAGCACGCCGAGACCCCGGTCGCCGAGGGTGCCGCCGGTCAAGCCGATTACTCAGTGATCGCCGGCGATCAGCTCCGCCTGGGTGATGCCGACCGAGGATTCGCCTTCGGCGGGTCGACGACCGCGCCGGACCAGGTCGGTGAGCTGGTGCAGGGCATCGTGGCCGGCACGGCCGACTCTGAGATAGCCCCTCAGCTGCGCGATCTCGGCATCGGGTATGTCTGGGTGAGCGGTGCGACCACCGAGCAGATCGCCCGGATCGACAACACCCCCGAACTCGGCACGGCCAGCGGGAGCTTGTCGGCGACGGTCTGGCAGCTCCGGCCGGCAGTGACCCGGGTCAGTGTCGCCGACGGCGTGCGGGTGACCGGCGTTGACGCGTTGCCGCCGCAGGTGTCAGCCGGAGCCGCCGACCGGAAGCTTCGGTTGGGCGAGGCCGTCGACCCGCGCTGGCGGGCCAGCATCGACGGGACCCCTTTGACACCGGTGGCGGTCGGTTGGCAGCAGAGCTTCGAACTCCCCGCCGACGGGGGAGCGGTGTCGCTGCAGCTGGTGTCGCCGGTGCGGTGGCTGCTCATCGCGCAAGGAGTCGTCCTCGCGATCGCGATCGTGTTGGCCGCGCCGGGTATTCGCCGACCCGAGGTCCGGGACCCGGTTCGCACCGCTCGTCGCGCGGCCTTCGTGGGAGGCCGGGCCCAATGACCGGAGCAACCCCAAGGACCGGAGCAACCCCAAGAAGGACCGGAGCAACACAGTGACCCGAGAGCAGGTACGACGGCTGCTGACTCTGGGCCTTGCCGCCGTCGCGGTCGGCTTGGTGGGGCTGGCGGGCGCGCTTGTCGCGCCGCAAGCGGCGCCGCAGCGATCGAGCCAGGGGCCACCGGTCGGTCGCACGAGCAGCGTCTGCGCCAGCTCATCCGATCCGGATGCGACCGCCACCATCTCTGCGGTCGCGGTCCGCAAGGCGCCGGCGCGGGAGGGGACGTTCAGCGGCACTCAGATCGGGGGCCGCTCGGCGGTGCTCAGCCTGAACCAGCAGGGGGTGGGCGAGCAGC
>JAKDLH010000356.1 GCA_030452945.1 Microlunatus sp.
CTCAGAATCCGGTCGGCGCGAGCGTGTCCAGATCCTCCAGGGTGGTGGTGCCGGGCAGCTGGACGGTGAACACGGCGCCGCCTTGGGCGGATCGTCCAGCTTGGATCCAGCCACCGTGCCGCTGGATGGTCTGCGCGACGATGGACAGTCCCAGCCCGGTCCCGGGGGTGTTGCGCGCCGTGTCGGCCCGGTAGAACCGGTCGAACACGTGGGGGAGATCGGCCTCGGTGATGCCGGGTCCCTGATCGGCGACCCGCAGTCGATCACCCTCCAGATAGATCCGTACGGTGCCGCCCGGCGGGCTCCACTTCACGGCGTTGTCCAACAGGTTGGTCACGGCCCGCTCCAGGTCGTCGGCTTCGCCCATCACGTACAGCGGACTCAGTTCGACGTCGAATTTGAGGCCCTTCGGGGCCCGGCGCCGGGCCCGTTCGAGCGCGGCGGTGATGACGTCGCGCAGGTCGATGGGCTCGGGCGCGGCGGATACCTGATCGTCGCGGGCGAGCTGCACCAGGTCCTTGATCAAGGACGTGAACTCGGCGAACTGAGCCGAGACGTCGCCCAGGATCTCGTTCCGGTCAGCGTCGCCCAGCATGTGGGAGCGGGCATCGGCAGCCAGCAGCTCGATATTGGTACGCAGGCTGGTCAACGGCGTACGGAGCTCGTGCCCAGCGTCGGCGATCAACCGCTGCTGCCGCTCTCGCGACGAGCCCAGCGTGGACAGCATCCGGTTGAACGAGTCGGCCAGTCGCGCCACGTCTCCACTGGCGGTCACCGTGATCGGGGTCAGGTCGTCGGTCTGAGCCACGTGCTCCACGGCCGCGGTCAGCTGGCGAACGGGCCGGAGACCGGAACGGGCCACCGCGGTGCCGGCGGCTCCGGCCAGGACCACGCCGGTGGCGCCGAACAGCAGCAGCACGATCCACAGCGAGCTGAGGATGTCGTTGGTGACGTTGAGCGGGCGACCCAGCACCAGCGCGTAGTTGTCCAGCGCGGCCAGGGGTACGGTCACGATCCGGTACGGCCGGCCATCGGAGGCGACCCCCGAGCGCGCCGACACCCCGTTGTGCAGACGGGCCACGGCCAGTTCCTCGGAGCCGACCTCCAAGTGGACCTCGTCGCCGGGGACGAAGAAGACCTGGCCGTCCGCGCGCACCACCGCCACACTGAAGTTGCCGGCCTGCAGAGTGAATTGGGTTAGCCCGCCGATCCGCCGGATGTCCCCGGCGACCGGGTCCGACAGCGCCATGGCCACCTCGGTGAGCTCGCTGTCCAGGCTCCGATAAAGGGAGAGGCGCAAGGTGAAGTATCCGGCCAGACCGGTGACCGCGACCGCCACCGCCACCGCGAAACTGGTCAGCAACGCGACCCGGCGTTGCAGTGGGACCTTCCGCAAGCTCTCCCGGCCCTGTCGCAACAGGTCGACCAGGTGCGCCCGTCGCGGTCGCCAGATCACAGGACGGGGCCGATCACAGGACGGGGCCGATCACAGATCCGTCCAGCTCACCGGAACGGCCCGGTCACGGGTGCGCCCTCACCGGTGGGTCCAGGTCACGGGTGAATCCGGATCACGGGGGTGACTCGCGCAGTACGTACCCGACGCCTCGCACGGTGTGCAGCAGCCGCGGTTCGTCCTCGGCCTCGGTCTTGCGGCGCAGGTAACCGATGTAGACCTCGAGCGAGTTGGCCGTGGTCGGGAAGTCGAAGCCCCAGACCTCGTTCAGCAGCCACGACCGCTCCAGCACTCGGCGCGGGTGGTGCATGAACGCTTCAAGCAGGGCGAACTCGGTACGGGTCAGGTTGATGGCGCGGGTGCCGCGCAGCACCTCGCGGGTCTGGGTGTTGAGTACCAGGTCGCTGAACGTGAGTGCCTGAGTCGATGGGTCGGTGGAATCCTCGGTCGTGCCGGCCCGTCGAACCAGGGCGCGCAGTCGAGCGAGCAACTCGTCCAGCGCGAACGGCTTGGCCATGTAGTCGTCGCCGCCGGCGTCGAGACCGTCGACCCGGTCGTTCACCGCGTCTCGGGCGGTAAGCACCAGGATAGGTACGTCGTTTCCGGCCGCACGCAGCATTCGGGTCGCCTCCAACCCGTCCAGTCGCGGCATCATCACGTCCATGATCACCGCGTCGGGGCGGTTGGCGGCCAGCCTGGCCATCGCCTGCAGCCCGTCCTCAGCGGTGCTGACCTCGTACCCGCTGTACTGCAGCGAGCGCTGCAACGAGTCGCGTACGGCTTGATCATCGTCGACGACCAGGATGTGCATGGGCCGAGGATAGTCCGGCCGTCTTCGGGGTCGGCGCAGGCAGGCTGACCTGCCAGCCCGGGAGATTCGACGATCCGACCGCGTGAGCCCCGCCGGAAGAAGAAGTCGACCTGATCGCCAATGAAGCACGTAGCGTCGAACCATGACCGAGCAGCAGCCCTACGAGGTAGTCCAGTCGTACCCAACGTTCGAGTTGCGCAACTATCCACAACACGTCGTCGCGGAAGTGTCGGTGCACGGATCATTCACGGACGCGGGGAACCGAGCCTTTCGGTCCCTGTTCGGCTACACATCACGGGGCAGAACGAGTCGGCTCAGTCCGTCGCCATGACCGCGCCCGTGGTGCAAGAGACTGCCAGGTCGGAAAAGGTCGCGATGACCGCCCCAGTCGTCCAGACCGAGACTGCCTCGGGCGATTACGTGATCGCGTTTGTGCTGCCTGCCTCGCTGACGGTCGAGACCGCGCCCGTCCCGACCAATCCGCAGGTGCGGGTCCGGGAGGTGCCTGCACGTCTGGCGGCGGCGGTGCGCTATTCGGGCCGATGGACCGAGTCGGCCTACCGCCGCCACGTCACCGACCTCAAGTCCGAGGTGGCCGCGGCCGGACTCCTGTCGGTCGGCACGGCAAGGTTCGCCAGGTTCGACCCGCCGTTCAAGCCGTGGTTCCTCCGGCGCAACGAGGTCGTGCAGGACGTGATGTGGCCGGATGGCGCCTGAGCCCGTCGTCGGGAGTGGCGGCTAGTGGTCGCCGAACATCTCAGCTCAGGGGAACTGGATGGATTTCCCGACGCCAGCGGCTTCGGCGCGGTCGAGGATCAGCGCACCCAGGGCGATGTCGTCCATTGCGATGCCCATATTGAGGAACATCCGACGTCCGGTGAGCGGCACGTCGTACTCTCCGGCGACAACCTCAGCCAACTGTGTTTGCGGCTTGGGAAGACCGAAGAAGTAGAGGCGGTCCGCGACGTAGTCGTACTGCCCACGATCATCGACGCAGTAGACGGCCGCAT
>JAKDLH010000048.1 GCA_030452945.1 Microlunatus sp.
AGCAACGCACTCGTAATGCGTAGGTCATCGGTTCAAATCCGATAGGCGGCTCCACAGCGACAACGGATCTGCCGCGGATCGCCACTCTTCTCAGCTGCAGCCTCCTCAGGCCAATGACAGAAAGAGCTTCTCCATCTTCTTCACGTCCAGGCTGTCCGCGTCGTCGCCGTTGGTCAGGCACTGCCGCAGCCCGGTAGAGATGATGGCGAAGCCGGCGCGATCCAGGGCTCGGGAGACCGCGGCGAGTTGGGTGACGACGTCTTCGCAGTCTCGGCCCTCCTCGATCATTCGCAGCACGCCGGCGAGTTGACCCTGGGCTCGCTTGATGCGGTTGATCACCGGGGTCATCTCCGTGGGGTCGAGGTCCATCACTTGCTCTTTCCGGCGAGTGCGTCCAGCGCCGCGGTGAGCCGCTGCTTGGCGTCGGTCGCGACTCGGTGGAGGGCGTCGTTGTCGGCCAGGCCCATCATCGCGTCGGGGTCGAAGGCCTCCACGATCGTGGAGGTGTCGTCAACCGCACGGACCACGACGTTGCACGGCAGCACTGCGGCAATCGACGGCTCGGCGAGCATGGCCTGGTGGGCCAGGGCGGGACGGCAGGCCCCCAGGATCACCTGCGGTCCGACCTCGACGTCGAGCTTCGCCTTCATGGTGGCCTTGATGTCGATCTCGGTGAGCACCCCGAATCCTTGCTCGGCCAAGGCGTCGCGTACGGCCGAAACGGCGGCATCGTAGGGCTGGGCCAGCGTGGTGGCAAGGGTGTAGCTGTTCATCGTGCGCTCCTGGTCTTGGCGGCTTCAGTGTGCTCGGTTTCGCGTCGTACGGCAATGACGCCGACTCGAGAACCAAGTATACCCCCTGTGGTATTCCTGAGACGGTCTCCTGACCCTTGGAATACCCGCGGTGGAGTGCTAGGTTCCTGTAAATCGGATACCCCAGTGGGTATCGGTCGCACAGTGGAGAGGAAACGATGCGCGCCACCCCCGTTCCCGAGGTCACGATCGAGGGTCTCGCCCAGGCTCGCGCCGACAACGCCGTCGTCATCGACGTGCGGGAGACGCACGAGTACCTCGCCGGCCACGTTCCCGGGGTCGTCGCCGTGCCGATGGGGTTGTTGCCGTCCCGGCTGCGTGAACTCGACCGGACCCTTCCGGTGTACCTGATCTGTGCGACGGGGAATCGCAGCGCGGTGATGGCTGAGGTGCTGATCCAGGCTGGGTTCGACGCCTGTTCCGTCGCCGGCGGGACGGTCGAGTGGGAGCGAGCCGGCCGAGCCATCGAGACCGGAGCCCCGGTGCGCGCTGCTGCGCACCCAGCCGAAGAGACCGACCGTCCTGACTGGAGACCGCTGATGAGCACCGAACTGAAGATCATCCCCATCGAGACGCCCACCCTCGGCGACCGCAGCTATCTGGTGCACGACGGGGTAGTGGCCTTCGTGATCGATCCCCAGCGCGACATCGACCGGGTCCTGGCTCTGCTCGAGGAGCACCGGGTGCGGCTGACCGACGTGTTCGAGACGCATATCCACAACGACTACCTGACCGGTGGACTGGCCCTGGCCCGGCGCACTGGTGCGGCCTACCACGTCAACGCCGAAGATGAGGTTTCCTTCGACCGCACTCCGATCCGCGACCAGCAGGTCGTCGCGGTTGGTCCGCGGATGCGCGTCACCGCCCTGGCCACCCCGGGTCACACCTTCACGCATCTGTCCTATGCGCTGACCGACACCGCGTCCGGTGCTGGGCTTGACGGCGCGGTGGGAGTTTTCTCCGGCGGTTCCCTGCTGTACGGCGCCACCGGGCGACCGGATCTCCTCGGCGTGGATCACACCGACGTTCTGGTCCGGCACCAGCATGCCTCCGCCCACAAGTTGGCCGACCTGCTGCCGGACGAAGCCGAGGTCTTTCCCACCCACGGCTTCGGCTCCTTCTGCTCAGCCAGCCAGTCCGAGGCGACTGAGTCGACGATTGGCCAGGAGAAGGCCCTGAACCCGGTCCTCACCCAGGACGAGGAGACCTACGTCCGCGAGCTGCTCGACGGGCTCGGCGCCTACCCGGCCTATTACGCGCACATGAGTCCGCGGAACGCGGCCGGTCCCAGTGAGCCCGATCTAACACCACCGTCGCAGGTCGACCCGGGCGAGTTGCGTCGCCGAATCGAGGCCGGTGAGTGGGTCGTCGACCTGCGGAATCGCACCGCTTTCGCGGCCGGCCACGCCGCAGGCACGCTCAACTTCGGTCTGGACGGGTCGTTCGCCACCTACCTCGGTTGGCTGATCACCTGGGGCACGCCGGTGACTCTGCTCGGCGAGACTCCCGAGGCGATCGCGGAGGCTCAGCGCGAGCTGGTCCGGATCGGCATTGACCGGCCCGCGGCCCAGGCCACCGGCTCGCCCGAGCAGTGGACCGAGGAGGAGCTCGCTAGCTTCCCAACCGCCAGCTTCGCCGACCTAGAGCAGGTCCGCCGGCACCGCGAAGTGGTGATCCTCGACGTCCGTCGCAGCGAGGAATACGACGAGGCAGCCATCGCGGGTGCCGTGAGCATCCCGATTCACGAGCTGTGGTCCCGGCTCGGGGACGTACCGGCCGGTGAGGTTTGGGTGCACTGTGGCGCGGGCTACCGCGCCTCGGTGGCGGCGTCGATGCTCGACGCCGTCGGGCGCCGGCCGGTGGCGGTCGACGACGACTTCGAGAACGCCGAGAAGGTCGGTCTGCGGCTTGTCGGCCAGTAGGCGTGACGCTCCTGGTCGCGGTCGTCGCCGGGCTGCTCATCGGGCTCAGCCTGGGTGCGCTCGGGGGTGGCGGCTCTATCCTCGCCGTGCCGGTGCTGGTGTACGGCCTCGACAGACCGCGGGCCAGGCGACTACCGGCTCCCTGGTCGTGGTGGGGATCACCTCGTTGATCGGGGCGATCGCGGCCCATCGGGCCGGCAACGTGCTGCTCGGCCGTGGCCTGGCGTTCGGCGCCGCCGCGATCGCCGGAGCAGTCGTCGGCGCCAAGGCGTCCGCCCACGTCTTGGACGCGGTTCTGCTCGCTGCGTTCGCGGTCCTGATGCTGCTCGTCGCCGCGCTGATGACAATTCGGCAAGTCCGGAGCCGCCGAGTGCGGTTCTCGGGCGACTCGTCCGGCGAGGCCACCCATGGTGACCCGATCATCCAGTTCAGGCCCACCTTCCGCTGCGACTGTGCGCGAGCCCTGAGAGTGCTTGTTGCCGCGACGGCGGTCGGCCTGCTCACGGGCTTTCTCGGTGTGGGGGGCGGGTTTCTTATCGTCCCGGCGTTCGCGCTCGTGCTGGCGATGCCGATGCGATACGCCGTCGGCACCTCGCTGGTCGTCATCACCCTGACCAGCGCCGCTGCGCTCGCGGTTCGGACCGGGGTCGGCGTGACCCCCGACTGGACGCCGGTCCTCGTGCTGACCGCGGTCTCCGCGCTGAGTTCGGTCGCCGGCGCCCGGTTCGCCGCCCGAGTCGACACCCGGCACCTCTCGGCCGCCTTCACCGCGCTGGTGCTCGGTGTCGCGATCTACACCGCGGCTCGGGCGTTCCCCGCCCTGGTCTGATGAATTTGTCGCCGCCGAGGGACCTTGCGAGGCGATGGCCCTTACCCGCGTCCTGCACTCCTTCCTGGCCGCCCATGCCCACCACGCCGAGTTGACGCTCGGCGGGGAGCTGCCCGCAGTCCGGCGTTGAAGTCCGCAGGACGGGTCCCGCGCATCGCGCTCATGCTGTCGTCCAGGGCTCGCGCCAGCCGCCGTAGTCGGCGACCAGGTCGTCGGCGGCGTCCGGCCCGGTGGAGCCAGGCTCGTACGGGTGTACCTCCGGTGGGGCTTCGAGTAGCGGCTGCATAATTCGCCAGGTCTCCTCGACCCCGTCCTGTCGGGTGAATCGGGTGGCCGTGCCGATCAGGGCTGCGTGGAGCAACGTCTCATACGGCGTTGGTCCCTCGCCGCCCTCGTCGGCGAACTCCATGTCGAGGGTGATCGCCTCTGGTTGCGTGACCCCGGCGCGTCGGGCCTCGACGTCGAATCGGATACCGGTTGAGGGATCCAGGCGCACCACGAGTTGATCGGGGCCAGGTTGGTGATCTCCCCATACGCCGAGACCGAGCCGGGGTGGCTGCTTGAATACGATTCGAAGCTCGGTCTGGGTGGCTTGGAGGCACTTGCCGGTGCGGATGAAGAACGGGACTCCGGACCAGCGCCAGTTGTCGATCTCCAGCCGCAGAGCGGCGTACGTCTCGGTGCTGGAGTCAGCGGCGACTCCAGCCACGTCGCGATAGCCCGCGTACTGTCCGCGGACGTAGGCGGCCGGGTCGGCTGTGCGCGTTGCCTTGAAGAGGGCCACCTTGGCAGCCTGCAACGCGGTGGAGTCGCTCCCGGCTGGTGGCTCCATCGCGGCGGCCGCGACCACTTGCATGAGGTGGTTCACCACGACGTCGCGAAGAGCGCCGACCGGGTCGTAGAAGTGGCCGCGGTCTTGCACTCCGAAGCTCTCCGACATGTTGATCTGTACGTACTCGACGTAGTTCCGGTTCCAGATCGGCTCCAGGATGGCGTTGGCGAATCTCAGGTAGAGGATCTCCTCGAGTCCCATTTTCCCGAGGTAGTGGTCGATCCGATACAGCTGAGACTCGTCGATGTACTGGTGGAGTTCGCCGGCCAGTGCGCGCGCTGAAGCCAGGTCGTGGCCGAACGGCTTCTCCACCACGACTCGTCCGGTCTTGGTGAGGTCGGCCTCGCTCAGACCTTTGACGACGGTGGCGAACAGGAACGGGGGGATCTCCAGGTAGAACACCGGGCATACCGCGCCCCTGATCGCGTCGCCGACCCGCTGGTAGGTGCTCGTATCGGCGAAGTCGCCCGACACGTAGGAAAGCCGGGCCGCGAAGCGCTCGAACACGGTGGCGTCGAGTTGCTCCCCGGTCGCGGTGATCGACTCGCGTGCGTGTCCCACGAGTTCATCGACGGTCCAGTCGTTGACGGCGACGCCGACGATGGGACATTGCAGCAGTCCTCGCTGCTCGAGTCGGTACAGCGACCGAAAGGTCATCACCCTGGCCAGGTCGCCGGTGATGCCGAAGATCACGAACACGTCGGCCTGTTGATCTCTCGATCCGGCCGACGCGGCGAGTGCTGTCATCGTTGCCCTCCTGAGTTGTCTCGGCAGCCGAAGCCGCGACGTTAGTCACCCGGGATGGGTGAGGCGTTCGCCTCCTGCCGCCACAATGGTGGTGATAACCGGATTCTTCCTATCACGAGCAAGAAGAGAGAGCCTCGGTCATGAGCCTGTCGACGTCGCCGTTCCCACCGGTCGCCGACTACGCGTTGTTGTCCAACTGTCATACGGGCGCTTTGGTTGCACCGGACGGCTCGGTGGACTGGCTGGGCCTGCCGGCGTTCGACTCCCGAGTGTGTTGGGAAACCTGCTCGACCGGGGGCCGGATCGTTCCGTACGGCATCAACGTCCCGACCGCACGCACCTCACCGTGAACGCGATCTCCGAAGAGCTTCCCGAGAGCGGGTTCGTGCTGCGTTACCGCACCGATGAGACCGACGACCGACTCTCCGGCAAAGAAGGCACCTTCTTGATCTACTCTTACTGGCTGGTCTCCGCCTGGCTGGTCTCCGCGCTCGCGGTGGTCGGGGAGATGGACCGGGCGACCGGCCTGATGGAACGCCTGCTGCGGATCGCGTCACCGCTTGGTCTGTACGCCGAGGAGTTCGAGGTCGACCGCGCGCGCCACCTGGGGAACTTCCCGCAGGCGTTCTCATACCTGGCGCTGATCGAGGCCGCTGGTCGGATCATCCTGAACGACGTCCGGCAGGAGCTATCGGTATGAGTGCCGGCGGTCGGGACCGGACGCCGACGCAGGTCCTCGTCCTCGGCGGCGGCCTGGCTGGGGTCGCCACCGCACTCCAGTTGGGCGAAGAGGGTGTCGCGGTCACGCTGGTGGACCGCAACGACTATCACCAGTTCCAGCCGCTGCTCTACCAGGTCGCCACCTCCCAGCTACCCGCTGAGGACATCGCCCGGCCGCATCGGACGATCTTCGCCGACTATCCATCGGTGGAGGTGGTCACCGCCGATGTCGTGGCCGCGAACCTGTCCGAACGTACCCTGCGGCTGTCCGATGGTCAGACGTTGTCGGGGTCGCATCTGGTGATGGCGGCGGGAGCCCGACCAAACTTCTTCGGGGTGCCCGGCGCGGCCGAGCACGCGTTCCCGCTGTACTCGGTGGCCGACGCCGAACGGCTGCGGTTGCACCTTCAGCGGCTTCTGCGCCAGGCCACGGCCGGCGACGCCCCGGCCGCGGGCGCCCTCGACGTGGTGGTCGTGGGCGGCGGTCCAACCGGGGTGGAGACCGCCGGGGCATTGGGGGAGTTGATGGCGGCCCTGCACGAGACCGGGCGGCTCGACCAACCAGGGCAGATCACCATCGTCGATCGCGGGTCGACCCTGCTCGCTCCATTCTCCGACAAGGCGCACGACTATGCGGCACGGAAACTGACCGAGGCCGGCGCCACCGTCAAGCTCGGGATCGGCGTCACCGCGGTTCACCCCGATCGAGTGGAGTTCGACGACGGCAGTGAAATCCCGGCCGGGACGGTGGTCTGGGGTGGGGGCGAGTCCGGTTCGGCGGTCGCCCAGAGCGCCGGACCCGCTTCTGGCCGGGGCGGACGGCTCGATGTACGGCCCGATCTGACCATCGACGGCTACCCGGGCGTCTACGCCGTCGGCGACGTCGCCAACGTCCCCTCCTCCGAGGGTGACGCCGCCTTGCCCCAACTCGGTTCGGTGGCGCAACAGTCAGGCCGCTGGGCGGCTGAGAACATCCTGCGCGAGTTCCGGGACGAACCGAGAAAACCGTTCGCGTACAAGGACAAAGGCATCATGGCGATGATCGGCCGGAACGCCGCCGTGGCCGAAGTCGGCAAACGCCACCACAGCGTGGAGGGCCCGGTTGCCTTCGCCGCCTGGCTCGGCTTGCACGCCATACTGCTAAGTGGGGCGCACAGCAAGGCCGACGCCTTCCTCACCTGGGCCTGGGACTACTTTGACCGCGACCACGCTGCCACGCTCGAAGCGTCGTCCGCGCCGCGGCGGATTGCCTGGAGCGAGGACGAACAAGACGTACCGCACATATCCTTGGAGCTGGGTGAACCCACCAGCCCCACCGGCGAGGCATCCTCCTGCTGCTAGACATGTCCTTGTGAGCAAGCGCGTCTTAGTCCTGTCTGCTGGTGTCGGATCCGGCCACAACATGGCCGGCGCCGTCATCGAGAAGCACCTTCAGGCCACGCCCGGCGTCTGGGCAGCGATCGTCGACGTCCTCGAACTGTCCAACGACGCCTATCAGTACCTGTACGGCAAGACCTACTTCAAGCTGGTGGACGCGGTTCCCTGGCTGGTGGGCTGGGGGTACGACGCCAACGACCAGCCGTTCAAGCTGAAGAGGCCGATCCAGATCTGGGACCGGCTGAACACGATGTCCACCGTACGCAAGATCAAGAACTTCAACCCCGATGCCGTGGTCTGCACCCACTTCCTGCCCGCCCGGCTGGCCGCGCTGCTGCTGGCCCGAGAGATGATCTCGGCGCCGATCTTCGTGGTCACCACCGATTACGACTTCCAGGGCCTGTGGCTCAACCCGCCGTTCAGTCGCATCTTCGTCGCGCGGGAGGAGACCAAGGCCTACGTCGAGGCCATTGGTGTCCCGAGTGACCGGATCACCACGTCCGGGATCCCGGTGCGGCCGCTGTTCGGTGAACCCGTGGATGCCGACGCCGTCCGCAAACGGTACGACCTGGACGCGAGCAAGCCGCTGTTGCTGCTGTCTGCCGGAGCTTCTGGCGGCAGCTACACCACTGCGGTGGTGAAGCAGACGATCCGGATGACCAGCGAGTTCCAGGCTGTCGTGATCTGCGGCAACAACTCCGAGCTGAAGAACGAGGTCGAGAATCTGGTCGCCGGTCGAGAAGATCAGTACCGGGTACTCGGCTACTCCACCGACATGCCCGACCTGATGCGGGTGGCGTCGTTGTTCGTCGGCAAGCCTGGCGGGCTCTCCTCCTCAGAGTGCATGGCCGCCGGGCTGCCGATGGTGTTGATCAAACCCATTCCCGGTCAGGAGGACCGCAACAGCGATTACCTGCTTGAGCAGGGGGCGGCGGTCAAGTGCAACTATGAGTCCACGATCGGCTACAAGATCGACGAGGTCTTGAGCCAGCCGGGTCGGCTCGACCAGCTGACCGCCGGAGCCCACCGGGTCGGCCACCCCGACGCGGCCGCCGACGTGGCTGCGGCCGTGGCGACCGACGACGCACCCCCGGTCTGGATCACCCAAGGCGCTCGCGAGTCCATCCTCGCGGCCAGTGAACAGGGATCGTCGGTGGTCGATCTGCCGACCGGCCAGCGGCTGCACACGCTCTATCACCAGACGAGCGGTCGATCAGCCGCGGTGATCACCGAGAAGCAGCTGGACACGCTCTACACCCAGTCCGGGGCGAGGCTCGGTGACGGGACGCTCTCGGTGAGCACCGAGGAGCTGTCCAACCTGCGTCGTTGGCGGCGATCGGAGCCTGACCTGCTGCTGGAGTTGCGTCGCGCGATGGGATCGGCGACCGAAGTGACCTTCGACTTGCGCTGAGCTGAGTCGAGCCGGCGTACAGCCAGTCAAGGGTGAGGCCACATCCCGACGATTCGCAGGGCGGCCAGGATGCCGGCCACGCTCAATCCGACAGCGATGACGCCCCAGGCGATCACCCAGTGGCTTCGCCACCCGACGATGATGCCGACCAGCCCGACCACGAATCCCAGTCCGGTGCCGACGAAGGGGAGTAGGAAGACCCAGAAGAACTGCTTGAGGCAGACCGAATCGCCGGAGCAGCCGGTGACCATCATGGTGGTCGGGACGGCGATCACCGACGCGCCGAGGAGGCCGACCAGCAGGCCGGCGGCGGCCAGTCCGATCGCGGCGACCCGGGCCAGGATCAGTGTGGCCGGAGCCGGACGGACCGGATTGGGTGGCCACAACGGCGGAGGCTGCTGCCAGGGCGGAGGCCACGGGTTACCGGACATGTCGGCCGATGGTGCCACGACTCTCAGTGGGTCGGGACTCGCACCTGGCGGTGGGCGCGACGCTGCCGCTGCCGGCGGCGGCGCAGCGCGGCGGGAAGGGTCAGCACCAGGGCGATGAGGACACCGATGACGGCGCCCAGCCCGTTGGCCAACAGGTCCCGTTCATCGGAGACCCGGCCCGGGATGCTGCGTTGCACGGCCTCGATGACGATGGTCATCGCGAACGACGCGGTCAGGGCGAGCCACCACAGGCGCGTACCGAGCAGCAACAGCAGGAACATCCCGACAGGCACGAACAGGGCGATGTTGGCCAGGAACTCCAGCTCGCTGTTGTCGACGGACAGCAGGTAGCCGCGCCGGTGCAGGGCGGCAAGGATCCGGTAGATGATCTCGATGTGTTCGGCAGCGTAGACCTGGGGGGTCAGGGTCACCCAGGCCACGAACGCGAGGTAGCCGCCGGTCAGCAGACTGAGCAGAGGATGGCGATGGAGCACAGGTCCAGTATGGCCGGTGGCTCTGGCTCTCGTCCGGCCGAACTTCAGGCTCGTTCCAGCAAGACGGCGATGCCCTGCCCGACGCCGATGCACATCGTGGCCAACGCGTAGCGGGCGCCCTTCTCCGCCAGCTCCACCGCAGCGGTGAGCGACAGCCGGGCTCCGGTCATGCCCAGCGGGTGGCCGAGAGCGATACCGCCGCCGTTCGGGTTGACGTGGTCGGCGTCGTCGGGCAGCCCCAGCTCGCGCAACACGGCCAGCGCCTGGGCGGCGAAGGCCTCATTCAGTTCCACGACGTCGACCTCGCTCAGCGAGATGTCGAGGCGGTCCAGCAGTTTCCGGGTCGCCGGTACGGGTCCCATTCCCATGATCCTGGGTGGCACGCCGGCCGTCGCGGCGCCGAGCACTCGGGCCAGCGGCTGGAGTCCGTATCGTGCCACCGCCCGCTCGGAGGCGATCAGCAAAGCCGCGGCGCCGTCGTTGATGCCGCTGGAGTTACCCGCAGTCACCGTCCCGCCGGATCGGAACGCCGGCTTCAGCCGTGCCAGCGTCTCGGCCGTGGTCTTGCGCGGATGTTCGTCCCGGTCGATCACCACGGGCTCCGCTCGGCGTTGGGGCACCTCCACCGGCACGATCTCTCGGGCCAGCCGGCCCGAGTCCTGTGCCTGGGCCACCCGCTCCTGAGAACGCAGCGCGAACGCGTCCTGGTCGGCTCGGGCGACGGCGAAGTCAGTCGCTACGTTCTCGGCGGTCTCGCCCATCGAGTCGATGCCGAACCGAGCCTGCAGTTCAGGATTGACGAACCGCCAGCCGATCGTGGTGTCGAAGATTTCCGCTTTCCGGGAGAACGCGGTCTCTGCCTTGCCCATCACGAACGGGGCCCGACTCATGCTCTCCACGCCGCCGGCGACGACCAGATCGGCCTCGCCACACCGAATGCTGCGGGCCGCCATGGAGACCGCGTCCGCGCCGGAGCCGCAGAGCCGGTTCACGGTGGTGCCGGAGATCCGCTCGGAGAACCCGGCCAGGAGCAGCGCCATCCGGGCCACGTCTCGGTTGTCCTCTCCGGCCTGGTTGGCGCAGCCCAGGATCACGTCGTCGACCGCGTCCCAGTCCAGGCTCGGATGCCGGTCGGCCAGGGCTCGGAGTGATATGGCGGCCAGGTCGTCGGGACGGACCGCGGCCAGCCCCCCACCGTAACGACCGATCGGGGTACGCACGCCGTCGACGAGAAAAGCCTGACTCATGGCCGAATGCCTCCAACTAGACCGAACGGTCGGTGAGACCGCTACGCTGGCTATTCTGTCGTGTCGGCCCGGCGGCTTTGCGAAGGGGCGCACCCCTGAGACGATCGGTTGGAATTCCGCTGCGCCGCCGGCGTGGGAATCGACTCGGTGATGCGTGTGGGGGTTCGCCTCCCGCAGGTGTCGGAGAGGACGGACGCTATGTCCCGACCTGGTGCCAAAGTGCCTCCGGAAGCGCCGAGCCGGCGCCGCCACGACCTGCCGTCGGTGCTGGAGGTGGCGGCGGCGGTTTTCACCGAACGTGGCTATGACGGCACCAGCATGGAGGATCTCTCCCGCGCCACGGGGCTGTCCAAGTCTTCGCTGTACCACCACATCGACAGCAAGGAGCAGCTGTTGAGGCTGGCTCTCGAGCGCGCCGTCGATCCGCTGTTCGGCGTCCTCGACGAGCCGGGAGCCAATCAGGGTCCGGCGATCGACCGGCTGAGCCATGTCGTGCGTCGGGAGGTTGAGGTACTGGCCGATCAGCTGCCGTACGTCACCTTGTTGTTGCGGGTGCATGGCAACACCGGGACCGAACGCTGGGCCTTGGAACGGCGGCGTGAGTTCGACCGCCGGGTGGCTGAGATCGTGGTCGCAGCGGTGGCCGAGGGCTATCTGCGAGACGATGTCGACCCGTTCCTGGTGACCAGGCTGCTGTTCGGGATGATCAACTCATTCGTCGGGTGGTACCGCCCCGACAGTGCCAGCCGGCGCGGGCGCCACGGCTCGCGGTCGCTGCCGCCGAACGAGCTTGCCGACGCGCTGCTGCGCGTCGTCTTCGACGGCCTGCGCAAGCGCTCCTAGCGGTCGGCCGAGACCAGCGCGACCAGCAGTTTGCCGTACTGGGAGAGGTGCCGGTCGCCGAGGAACCGGTCTTGCACCCGCGCTCGGGCAGCTGCTCCGATCTGAGCGGCCAGGTCCTCGTCGGTAAGCGCCTGGATCAGCGTGTGTGCGAACTGATCGAGGTCGGTGGGGTCGTCCAGCAGCAGACCGTCCTGGCCGTCGGTGATTTGATCCTGGATGCCGCCGATGGCTGAGGCGATCACGGGCCGCGCCTTCCACATCGCCTCGGTGACCGTGAGCCCGAAGCCTTCCACCAGGCTCTTCTGTACGACCAGGTACGCGTGCCGCTGCAAGGCGTTGACCAGGTGGGCGTTCTCGTCGACGTCGTCCATCGGCAGGGCGGCCAGGTGCGTGCGATCGCGGGCGTGGTCCGGCAGCTGCTGCCACATCTCGGCGCACTCGGCCAGCACCTCCGCGCCCTCGGGGTCGTCGGAAACCCCCTCCACCGCGGGACCGACCAGCATCAGATGCGTATCCGCTGGCATCTCGGGCAACCGGTCGGTGAATCCGCGCAGCACCCCGGCCATGTCTTTGAGCCGGTCCCACCGGCTGACCTGCACGACCAGCCGGGCATCGGCCGGGGGCGGCGGTGCCCCATCCAGCAGCAGGTTCTCGTGCTTGCGGACCAGCCCCGCGGTTCCGTCGCGGCGGACGAAGGACAGGTCGCCGACCGGCTCACTGTTGGCGACCAGCCCGGCCCGGACCAGCACGGCGCGGACTCGTGCGTCGTCGAGATCGAGGTTCTTGGCCGAGAACGGGTCGATCGAGGGTGGGATGATCTGGGTGGTGCGATCGCTCAGCCAGTCGGGGACGAACTTGCGGCGAGAGAAGATGAATCCGTCGGCGGGTTCGACATAGGGGCGCAGGAACTCCCAGCCTCGTTCGGTGTAGTCATTCGATTCGTCCCGCCCGATGTGGCTGCGCCAGATCACGTGAGCCCCGCGGCCGCGCAGCCCTTCGATCAGCCCGGCCGTCTGCGGGTCGTGCAGCAACACGACGTCTCCCGGGCGCACCTGGCGGGTGAGTTCGGTCAAGTTGGACGCCAGCACGGCTTCGTAACGCCGGCGCTCCGCGCTGCCCAATGGCCCCCCGTCACCGGGGACACCGTGGATGTTGTTGTGGATGCGCTTGGTCAGGCTGAAGAACTCCGGGTCGGCGTCCAGGACCAGCCACCGGGTGTCCACCCCGGCGCCCCGGCCGTACGCGAGCAGTCCGGTCAGCAGCTCGGCCACGCCGCCGCCCTGGGCGGTGGCGTTGATATTCCACATGGTGTGACCGGCGAACAACAGCCGGGCCCGCTCCGCGGTCTGCCCCAACTGGAACGCTCGATCGGGCGAGAGCAAAGAGGCGAGTCGCCCCAGCTTCGTGGGATGGATCTCGACGTTGCGCATGAGCGCATTGTGCCTGATGTTCATGCACTCAAGGTGACCTCGCCGACTCGTGCCTCCCACGACAGCTTGCTCACGGCAGGCAGCCACGTTTCGTCGCCGACTCAGTCAGCTTGTTGAGCGAGGTCATCGGCCGTCCGGAAATCCCCTGAGACGCTTCGCCGGCCGTCAAAGCGGGTGCGCCGGCGACCCGCAGGCTACTAGCCGTGGGCGTGCAGTGGTTTCCCGGCCAGGGCCAAATGTGCCTCGCCGATCGCCTCCGACATGGTCGGATGGGGATGCAACAGACGAGCCACCTCGCTCGGCAGCGCCTCCCAGTTGGTGATCAGCTGGGCTTCGGCCACCAGGTCGCCCACCCGGTCGCCCACCATGTGAACGCCCAGCACCGGTCCATCTTTGGCGGCCACCACCTTCACCGCCCCGGAGATGCCCAGAATCTGGGCGCGGCCGTTCCCGGCCAGATCGTAGGTGTAGTCGACGACTTCATGACCGCGCTCGGTCGCCTGCGCCGAGCTGAGACCGACGGCGGCCACCTCGGGATGGCTGTAGGTCACTCGCGGGATCTGGTCGTAGTCGATCGGCGGCGGTTGCTCGCCCGCGATCAGCTCGGCCACCCTGATGCCCTCGGCGAATCCGAGGTGTGCCAACTGCGGCCCGGGACGGAGGTCGCCGATCGCGTACACGCCGGGCACGGTGGTCTGGCACTGGTTGTCGACGACGACGTAGCCTCGGTCGGTGGACACACCGGCTGATTCGAACCCGATATCGGCTGATACCGGACCGCGGCCTACGGCCACCAGCAGCAGCTCGGCGTCCAGCGTCTGACCGTCGTCCAGAGTCAGGGTCACCCCCTCGTCTCGGCGCTTCAGATCTGTGTAGCTGCGACCGGTGGTGATGCTGATGCCGCGTTTACGAAGGGCACGTTCGAGCAGCTTGGAACTGGACTCGTCCTCCAGCGGCAGCAGTCGCGGCAGCGCCTCGACGATGCTCACCTCAGCCCCGTACGAGCGCCAGATGCTGGCGAACTCGACTCCGATGACTCCGCCGCCCAGTACCAGCACCGAAGCCGGCAACTCGGTCAGCAGTAGCGCCTGATCGCTGGTGATCACCCGCTTGCCGTCGATGTCGAGTCCAGGCAGCGTGCGAGGTTGCGAGCCGGTGGCGAGCACGACGGCCTTGGCAGCCCGATAACTGTCCCCGTTCACGGTGACGGTGTCGGCGCCGCTCAAGCTGCCGTGTCCGGACACGTAGTCGATGTCTCGCGCACTGACCAGGCCTTGGAGGCCCTTCCACAACCGGTTGACGACCTTGTCCAGATAGGCCCGGACGCCGGGCAGGTCGATCCGGCCGAACTCGGCTTCGACGCCGAACGCGGCACTGTTCCGGACCGTGTCGGCGACCTCGCCCGCGTGCAGCAGGGCCTTGGTCGGGATGCAGCCACGATGCAGGCAGGTGCCGCCGAGCTTGTCCCGCTCGATCAGGGTGACCGTCAGCCCCAGCTCGGCGGCCCGCAGCGCGCAGGCGTATCCGCCGCTGCCGCCGCCGAGGATGACCAGATCGGTTTCGGGCATCAGCCTCAGACCTCCGTGAGGGCGGCTGTCGGTCGCTCGATGCAGTCGGCCACGAAACGCAGGAACCCGGCTGCCGTGCCTCCGTCGGTGACCCGGTGGTCGAACACCAGTGACAACTGCGTGATCATTCGAGCCACGATCTCGGAGTCCACCACCCAGGGCCGCTCCAGGGTGCGGCCCACGCCGAGGATGGCGGCCTCGGGAAAGTTGACGATCGCCGCGCTGCCGTCGATCCCGAAGCTGCCGTAGTTGTTCAGCGTGAAGGTGCCACCACTGAGATCGGAGGGAGACGCCCGCCCCTCCAGAGCCGCGGCGCTCATCCGACGGATCTCTGCGTCGAGCGAGCGCATGGTCAACCGATGGGCGTCGTGGACCACCGGCACCGTCAGACCGCGGTCGGTCTGGACGGCGATCCCCAGGCCCACACCGGCATACTCCACGATCTCATCGTGTTCGGTGTCGATGCTGGAGTTCAGAGCGGGAAACCGGCTCAGTCCGGCGGTGACGAACCGGGCCACGAACGCGGCCACGCCCGGCGCCTTCTCGCCGGTGTCGCGGGCGATGTCCGCGCGCAAGGCCATCAGCGCCGTCGCATCCACATCGACCCACGCGGTCGCTTCGGGAATTTCCCGACGAGACTGGGAGAGGCGGTCGGCGATGACTTTGCGGGTGCCCTTGATCGGGACACGTCGAGCGACGGCGGGCCCGTGGTCTGGTGCCGCCGATGGGCTGGGCACGGTCGCCGCAGCCTTGTCCTCAGCACCGGCCTCCTCGGCCTCGGTGGTCTTGGCGATCGCCGCCTCGACGTCCTTGCGCGTGATGACCCCGCCAGCACCACTGCCAGACAGGCGGGAGAGGTCGACCCCGTGGTCGCGTGAGAGCTGGCGGACCACCGGAGACGACACCAGCGACTTCGGA
>JAKDLH010000357.1 GCA_030452945.1 Microlunatus sp.
GCGATGGACGGGTACGCGGTCCGGGCCGCCGACGTCGCCGCGGCGACGACGGAGACTCCGGTCCGGCTTCCCGTGGTGGGGGAGGTCCCGGCCGGCCAGCCCGCTCCGCACCGACTCTCACCGGGGACGGCGATGAAGATCATGACTGGGGCGCCGGTGCCGCCCGGGGCGGATGCCATCGTGGCGTACGAGGCGACCGACCGCGGGACCGCCGACGTGACGGTTTTCGTACCCAGCGAGGTCGGCCGGCACATCCGGCGCGCCGGCGAGGATGTCGCCGCCGGGCAGCGGGTGTTCCACGACGGCGACCAACTCGACCCACGCTCGATCGGGCTGTTGGCGGCTGTGGGCCGGGACAAGGTGCTGGTCCGACCTCGCCCCCGGGTGGTGGTGATCGCCACCGGTTCGGAACTGATCGAGCCGGGACGCCAGCTGCCGAGCGAGTACAAGATCTATGACTCGAACTCCTACCTGCTGGCTGCCGCGGCCATGGCCGCCGGCGCCCAGGTGTTCCGCGTCGGCATGGTGAGCGACGATCCGGACGAGGTTCGCGAGATGATCAACGACCAGCTCATCCGGGCCGACCTGATCCTCACCACCGGCGGGGTCAGCCAGGGCGACTACGACGTGGTCAAGGCGGTGATGCCCAAGCTCGGCGCCACCGAATTCGTCCAGGTCGCCATGCAACCCGGCAAACCGCAAGGATTCGGCCTGATCGGTGACGATCGGACCCCGATGATCATGCTGCCCGGAAACCCGGTCAGCGCTTTCGTCTCGTTCGAGGCGTTCGCCCGCCCGGTGATCAGGAAGCTGATGGGTGTGGCTCCGTACTTTCGGACCCAAGTACGGGCCCGAGCGACGCACGCGATGAGCTCGTCCGTGGGGCGACGCCAGCTCGCCCGTGGGGTCATCACCCACGACGACGACGGCAACCGGCTGGTCAGTCTGGTCGGTGGTCACGGGTCGCACCTGATCGGCGATCTCGCCCGTTCCAACGCCCTGGTCGTGCTGCCGGAGGAAACCGATCTGGTCGCGGCCGGGGAGCGGGTCGAGGTCTGGCTGCTGGGCGAGGGGTTGTGAGCGACTCGCCGGCTGGTCTGACCCATCTGAGCGCCACCGGTCAGGCGCGGATGGTCGACGTCTCCGCCAAGCAGGTGAGCGCGCGGACGGCGACAGCGGCCGGGCGGGTGCTGCTCAGTGCCGCCTGCGTGGCCGCGCTGCGGGACGGGTCGGTGCCGAAGGGCGACGCTCTCGCGGTCGCCCGGATCGCCGGCATCCAAGGGGCGAAACGCACCCACGATCTGATCCCGCTGTGTCACCCACTGGCGATCAGTGGGGTCGAGGTCGGGGTCGAGGTGATCGACGACGGGGTGGAGATCACCGCGACCGTACGCACCGCCGACCGGACCGGGGTGGAGATGGAGGCCCTGACCGCCGTCTCGGTCGCGGCCTTGTCCATGATCGACATGATCAAGGCCATCGACAAACACGCGGTGATCAGCGACGTACGGGTGATCAGCAAGTCCGGCGGGCGGAGCGGCGACTGGCAACGGGACCCGGATCAATGAGCGAACCGTTCGGGACCGCGCTGGTGATCACGATCTCCACCCGCGCCGCAGCCGGGGTCTACGACGACGAGTCGGGCCCGGTGATCGCTGCGTCGCTAAGCGAAGCAGGCTTGCTGGTCGACGGCCCGCAGATCGTGCCGGACGGCAAAGCCGTCGGAGGGGCGCTGACGGACGCGGTCGCGCACGGGTACGACGTGATCATCACCACCGGCGGGACCGGGTTGTCGCCGACCGACGACACCCCCGAGCAGACCAGACCCCTGGTGGATAAGGAGCTTCCCCACCTGTCGGCCGCGATTACGCAGCACGGCGTCGATCAGGGCGTGCCCACCGCGGTGCTCAGCCGCGGGCTGGCCGGCGTCGCCGGGCGTTCGTTGGTCATCAACTTGCCCGGCTCCCGAGGCGGAGCGCGAGACGGGATGGCGGTCGTGCAGCCGCTGCTGCGACACGCCATCGGACAGCTTCGTGGTGATGATCATCCGAGGCCGGGACACTGACCGTGGGGCTGACCGACCGGGAGCCGTATCGCATCATCTCTCGCGGAAGCGCCTTCGGGGCCGAACACCGGTGGCCGGTCACTCTGCAGTACGGCGGCATCGAGCTTGCGCCGATCCGCACCCGTCACCAAGCCGAGTGGGATCGGGTGCGGCGGGCGAACACCAGTTGGTTGCGACCGTGGGAGGCGACCCTTCCGCCGGGCGCCCAGCCCGGACCGACCAGCTATCCCGGACTCGTCCGCGTGCTGACCCGACAGGCCAAGGAGGGGCGGCTGCTGCCCTGGCTGATCTTCTTGTCCGCACCGAATTCGCGACAGACCCCCCAGTTGGCGGGACAATTGACGGTCAGCGGAATCGTCGGCGGGTCGGCGGCTTGGGCACAGGTCGGCTACTGGGTCGACCAGCGCGTGGCCGGCCGCGGGATCGTCCCCACGGCGGTGGCGCTGGCGGTCGACTACTGCTTCGACGTCCTGCGGCTACACCGGATCGAGATCGCCATCCGACCGGAGAACGTCAAGAGTCTCCGGGTCGTGACCAAGCTGGGTTTCCGTCCGGAGGGACTGCGTCCCCGCTATCTGCACATCGACGGCGACTGGCGCGACCACCTGGTGTTCGCCTTGAGTGCCGAGGAAGTGCCCGGTGGCCTGTTGCGGCGCTGGCTGCACCTGCGCCCTGGCGGTCCCTGAGGACAGTCGCGGGACCTCTCTTGTCGCGTGACAACGGCAGGTCAGCGATGAGTCTTCAGGTTCTGGATCCCCACCTGCCCGGCGGCCACCAGTCGGTGCTGATCATCGTGGGTCTCCACCCGCCACACCTGCCGGGATCGTCCACGGTGCAGCGGTCGGGCGATCGAGGTGAGGGCGTCGCCGGTCCGGGCGGCTCGGAAGAAGTCGGTGGTATTAGTGGTGCCGACCACCTGCCCGTCTGGGCCCAGCCACGCCGCCGCCGCCATGCTGGCCAGGGTCTCCACCACGCTGCAGTGCACGCCGCCGTGCAGCAGACCGTACGGTTGCAGGAGCTCATCTCTCACTGTCCACGTCGCCTCCAGCCCGTCGCGACTCGCTGAGCGGATATCCAATCCGAGATAGCTGGCGAAGGCTCCGAGACCGGAGGCTCGCAGCACCGACAGGACATGGTCAGGGGAGGTCGACACGGTCGCCACCTTAGTGCGACCACTCGCGACCACGATC
>JAKDLH010000358.1 GCA_030452945.1 Microlunatus sp.
TACACGCTCCGCTTTCTGTGGGGCGCCTTCGCCGTCAAACACCCGGTCGGGCCGGACGGCAAGCGGCAGCAGACGCTCGATCCCACCGCCGTCCATCGGGTGCCAGCCGGATTCGCCGCAGCCCCCGTCGTGCTGGCGGTGGCCAGCTTGCTCGGTGGCTTCGCCGGTCCGGCCCTGACCCGGCTGCTGGACCCCCTGGCTCAGACTGCCGAGGTCGGCCAGGACAGCCACGGGATCGCGCTGTGGCACGGTTTCAGCGTTCCGCTGGCGTTGTCGGTGTTGGCGTTGAGCGTCGGGATCGTGTTGTTCCTGACCCGGCGCCGGGTGGCTCGGACCCAGGGCACGTTCCCGAAGACGCCAGAAGCCGAAGAGGTTTATCAGGCGCTGATGCGTGGCGTGGACCGCTCGGCTGTCGAGGTCACCGCGATCACCCAGGGGGGCTCAGTGCCGGTCTATCTGGGCACGATCATGCTCGTCGTGGTGGCACTGCCTGGCACCGTCTTGCTGACCCTGCCGCAGTGGCCGACCTCGGTGCGGCTGTTTGATGTCGCAGGCCAGATGTTGGTGGGCGCCGCCATGATCGCCGCCGCGTTGATCGCCGCCACCTCCCGTGGACGACTCCGAGCGATCATCGCCGTCGGGGTCACCGGTTACGGCACCGCGCTGATGTTCCTGCTGCACGGCGGTGCCGACATCGCCCTCACCCAGATCCTGGTCGAGACCGTCACCCTGGTCGTGTTCGTGCTGGTGCTGCGCAAGCTGCCGAAGTACTTCACCGACCGCCCGCTGCCCTCCTCCCGCTGGTGGCGACTGGTGATCGCGGCGCTGGTCGGTCTCACCGTCGTGACCGTGGCCTACCTGGCTGCGGGGGCCCGGGTCGCGACCCCGGTCTCGGAGGCGTTCTACGACGCGGCTTACGAGTTCGGCTACGGCAAGAACATCGTCAACGTGACCCTGGTGGACATCAGGTCCTGGGACACGCTGGGGGAGATCTCGGTGCTCGTGGCCGCTGCTACCGGGGTCGCCAGCCTGATCTTCATCCACCGCCGCTACACCGAGATCGAGCCACCGCGCGGCGGCGGCCGGCCTGGACGGCGCAGTTTCCGACGGCTGGAACCGGAGGGGGTCAACAGCACTCAGGGCCGGATGACCTGGTTGCGTGGGGGCGAGCAGTTGTCGCCGATCAAGCGATCGATCGTCTTCGAGGTGATCACCCGGTTGCTGTTCCCGGCGATGATCTTGACCTCGCTGTTCTTCTTGTTCAGTGGTCACAACAACCCAGGCGGGGGTTTCGCCGGCGGCCTGGTCGCCGGCTTCGCCCTGGTCATCCGCTATCTGGCTGGCGGCCGGTACGAGTTGGATGAGGCCGCCCCGGTCGACGCGGGCCGGGTGCTCGGACTGGGTCTGATGATCGCCGGACTCAGCTCCTTCGCGCCGGCCTTGGTCGGCGGCAAGATCGGGCAGAGCTTCGACGTCGTGATCAACGCTCCGTATTTGAGCTTTCTGGCCACTCCGTGGGGTGAGATCGAGTTGCTGGGAGAGATCCACATCGTCACCTCGCTGATCTTCGACATCGGGGTGTATCTGGTGGTGATGGGGGTGATGCTCGATCTGGTCCGCAGCCTGGGCGCCGGCATCGACCAGCACGAGGACGAAGACCGGACGCCGTCGCCGGCTGACCCCCAGGGGGGCCCGCACGACGGGTTACGGGACCGGGCTGCGGTCCTGGAAGCCAGGCTGACGCCGCAATCCGGTCAGCCCACCAGCACCAAAGAGTCTGCGAGAGGGGGGCAAAGATGACCTCGAGCCTGGCGCTGATGATCGTCTGCGCGGTGTTGATCTCCGCCGGGGCCTACCTGATGATGGAGCGCTCGCTGACCCGCATCCTGATCGGGGTGCTGCTCGCCGGAAACGGCGTGAACCTGCTGTTCCTGATCGCCTCCGGCGCCCCCGGCGGCGCCCCGTTCATCGGCACCGACCAGGGTCGCGACATCTCCGACCCGCTGCCGCACGCGATGGTCTTGACGGCGATCGTGATTACCCTTGGCCTGACCGCCTTTTTGTTGACCATGGCGTACCGCAGCTTTCAGCTGAATGGCAACGACGAGGTGCAAGACGACCTGGAGGACCGCAAGATCGTCCGCCTGGCGCAGGCGGATCTGGCCTCGGGGTCCTATGACGAGGACGACCACTCCCTGCCCTCGGAGGACGGCACCGATCCCGATCCGGCCGAGGAGGGCTCGGCCGAGGAGGACTCACAGGTGCAGGACCCGGGGGAGCGGCAGTCCCGGGGGACACAGATCGATGGCTCCAGCGCCGCCACTGACGAGCGGCGCGACGTGGCCGAGGAGGCGACCGATGAGATCATCGGTTCGGGTGGCTGGGGGACGGGATCGTGAACAATCTGCTGCCCCTGCCGGTCCTGGTGCCGCTCATCGGTGCGGGTCTGGCGATGATCCTCGGGCGCCGACCGCGGGCGCAACGGGTGGTGTCGACCACCGCGTTGTTGATCGTGGTCGCCGTGGCGGCGACCCTGCTGGTGCTCTCCGATCGGGACGGACCGCTGGTGCTGTGGATCGGGGCGTGGCCCGAGCCGTTGGGCATCGCTCTGGTCGCCGACCGGTTGTCGTCGCTGATGCTGCTGGTGTCCTCGATCGTCACCGTGACGGTGCTGGTGTTCTCGATGGGTCAGGGTCTGGAGGAGCGCCAGCGCGAGACCCCGATCTCGATCTACCACCCGACATTCCTGGTGTTGGCCGCCGGGGTTTCCAACGCCTTCTTGGCTGGTGACCTATTCAATCTGTTCGTCGGTTTCGAGATCTTGCTGTTCGCGTCTTTTGTGCTGCTCACCCTGGGCGGCACCGGCGAGCGAATCCGCGCCGGGACCACCTACGTATTGGTCAGTGTGCTGTCCTCCCTGCTGTTCTTGATCGCCATCGCCTGCGTGTACGCGGCCTGCGGGACAGTCAACCTCGCTCAGCTCTCCGTCCGCCTGCCCGCACTGGCGCCCGACGTCCAACTGATCCTGCAGCTGATCTTGTTGGCCGTGTTCTCGATCAAGGCGGCGGTCTTTCCGCTGTCCGCGTGGCTGCCGGACTCCTATCCGACCGCACCCGCGCCGGTCACCGCCGTGTTCGCGGGCTTGCTGACCAAGGTCGGCGTCTACGCGATCATCCGCACTCAAACACTGCTCTTCAACGAGTCGAAGCTGTC
>JAKDLH010000359.1 GCA_030452945.1 Microlunatus sp.
CGCCGAAACGGCTCGCGTCGGCGCTGGGCACTCCGCCAAGGACAAATGCCGAATGTGTTTGTGGCAGGACTAATCACCCGAGCGACCCCTACTCCTCAGCTGCTTCTGCGGCGTCCGCGGCTCGACGTCAGCTTCTCCAGTTAGCCAGAGTGACGACCAGTTCGTCCTCGACCGGCCGCGGCGTTGAGCCGGAGTAGTTGCTCAGCATCGAGAACACGTAGAGCCGGCTGTCGCGTCCTTGGACGTAGCCGCTGAGCGCGGTCACCCCGGTCAGCGTGCCGGTCTTGGCCCACGCGTGATTGGCGGCTCGGGTCCGGTTCATCCGGTGGCGGAGGGTCCCGCCGGTCATCCGCCCGGTGTTGCCGGCCACCGGGAGCGAGGCTTTGAACGCCGGAAACCAGCGTCCCTTCTGCACCTTCACCAGCAGCGCTCCGAGCGCTCGGGGGGTTATCGTGTTGGCTCGGGTCAACCCCGACCCGTCGGACAGCGACACCCCCGACATCGGCACCCCGACCGAGGACAGATACGACCTCGTCGCCCTCAAGCCGTTGGACCATGTGCCCGGCGCCCCCGACCGCCTCGCCCCCATGGCCTTGGTCAGAGCCTCGGCGTGCATGTTGTTGGACAGCTTCATGAACGGCACCAACAGCTGGGACAGCTTCATCGAGTAATCCGTAGCCAGGGTCTTGCGCAGGCCGGTCGGAGTGGCGGTCGCCAGGCTCTTGCCCTTCACGGTGACCCCTGCCTTCTTCAGCTCGGCGCGGAACACCGCAGCCGCGTACAGCTCGGGACGGTGCACCGTGATCAGGCGACTCCCGGAGCGGTTGGACGGCACCCGACCGGTCACGGTGACGGTGTTCGAGCCGTGCCCTGGCCGGGCTTCGATCGTGGGGGCCGGGCCGTTTTTCGGGGTGGTGGTGTTTTTTTTTTTCGGGCCGGCGGCGGCCGCGGCCGCCGGGTAGGTGGTGATCTTGGCTCGCTGGCCGACCCGGCCCGGCCGGTACTTGATGATCATCGTGCCGGAGTCGTAGTCGGCGTTGGGCGCGACCGTCAGAGCTGAAATCTCCGCGGCATAGTAGTGGTCGGCGTAGCTGGTCCGCCAGGTCGGGTTGTAGCGGACGCTGTCGAAGTAGGAGGCGTCGACGACCAGCTTGCCCGTCACGGTACGGATGCCGGCTGCCCGCACTTGCCGGGCCAGCGCCTGGTAGTCACCGACCTGGGTCGTGGGATCGCCGTATCCCTTGAGGTACAGGCGCCCTTGCAGGGTGCTACCGACGACCCTGGCCCGTCGAATCACCCGGGTGGAGAAGCGGTAGTCGGGTCCCAGGGTGTGCATCGCCGCCGCTGCGGTGACGATCTTGGTGTTTGAGGCCGGAAGGGTGGCGCGGCTCCCGTTGCGTTGATAGATTTCCCGGCCGGTCGCCGCGTCGACCACTACCGCCGCGGTATGACCTCTGGTCACCCGAGAGTCCTTCATCACCGAGGTGATCCTTTTGGTCAGCGCGGAATCGGAGGCCTTGGCCACGGCCGGCTGGGACGGGGCGATCAGGCCGGTACTTCCGACGACCAGGCCGACGGCGAGCGCGGCCACCACCGTTCGCCACGCGATGATGGCCGGCGAGCGGTCCTGAGGGGTAGGCGTAACGCCGGGTCGGGGAACTGGCTTGGACACAGGTACTCCTCGGTGTGGTGTACTCCCCGAGCCCGACCCGGTTGCGCCCGCCCGGACAGCGGTGGCGAGAGGGGCGAGACGCAGGCGGGTGGAGGATCTGATCGCGGGTTTCATTCCGGTCCGGGCAGGCAGAAACTATCGTTATCCGTACAAATAGGTCAACGGATCCCGGCTGTCCGGTCCAGGACATGTCCCCAACCTGACAAATGGCTGAGTGCGACCGTGGTCGGCCCGGGGTGGACGATCAGCCCTCAGTTCGTCCAGCAGTCCGGCGAGCAGCAACTGGCCGACCAGGGAGATGCTGCCGCAGACGCTGATGTGGCCACCGTCGGCCCGTTTGAGGTCGCGGACGAGGTCGAACAGATCGCCGGTGATCAGGCTGGCGTTCTCCCACTCCATGTCGCCAGACCTCGACCGGGACGCGACATACTCGCGGACCGGATTGAGGATCTGGTGACAGACAGACGACATCCCCGGCCGCTTCGTGAGCCACCGGGGATGTCGCTGTGGTGCGGTCCGCTGGCGCACGGACCTTCCTTGTCGGTTCGCCGTCCTCAGACGGCGGTGGTGTAGGCCTCCTGGCCACGCCGAGCGGCACGGCGGTGCTGGCGCTGCGCCTTGTGCTCGAGCTTTCGTTCGCGAACGGCTTGCTGATGCTCCACAGCCTTCGCGGCGTGCTGGCTGATGGTGAGGTGATCGACGGCGACGTGCATGCCGAGAGCGTGGTGCTGAACCGGAAACATGATGGTTCTCCTTGGTGGACGAGTCGTGAGAGTGGATGCGTGCCCGTCGGGCGACGGCGGCCGGATCGGGGCGCGGCAGGGCCATGCCGAGCGACGGAGAGTCCGGACGTTGAGGACGGCAACCGGCGGATCTACCCGGGTGAGAGTCAGCGCCGATGGCGAGCGACGATGATCACCTGACGCGAATGTCGGGTGAGGGTCGTCGGGGCGGGGACGGCGTGGGCTGCTTCAGCAGCCGAAGACGGAGGGACCCGTCCGGGCGACGTCGAAGCCGAACCGCTGGTCCGTACCGATGATCATGAACATGTGGGCACCTCCTTCGCCGGAAGATACTGGCTCCGAATGAGACAGGGCGGCTCGACGACCGCATGATCAACGGTAAGGAACAGGGCCGGAAGCGCGCAACACATTTATCGTCCCGGTGGGCCAGCTCTTGGCGGCGGGCTCCACCAGGTCACCGTAGCGAACGCGCCCACCGTCCCTGAGCTAAGACTGAGACGTCCGGCAAAGGAATCTAAGCCCGCTGTTACATTTGAACTCCTTTCGCCGCACTGATCACCGGTGGCGACGGGGGTAGGGGATGGCCGCCTCACCGTGGAGGAAGAATGAGTCCTTTGTCTCGCCGGCGTTTCATGGGGTTCGGGTTGGCGGCCGGCGCGGCGGCGCTGGCCGGCTGTTCAACTCCGGGCGCGACCTCGGTCAACGCGCAATCGGTCATTCCACCCGCCAGCGGGCCAGTCAAGCTCACCTATTGGGCTTGGCTCAAGGATCTGCAAAAGGTGTGCGACATCTGGAAC
>JAKDLH010000049.1 GCA_030452945.1 Microlunatus sp.
GGTCGGTGTCCCAGCCGGCTGGGGGCGGGTCGGCGGCCCACGGATCGGTCGGGTCGCCGAGGTGGTCGCTGACCTGCTGGTCGGGGGTGCGGTGCGGGTCGGTGTCCCCGACATGGCGGGTGAGCAGGTCCAGCAGCCGGCCCGGATGGGCGACGATCCCGATTGCTTTGGACCGGCGCATCCCGATCGGGTCCTCGTCGCCGTCCTCGGCCAGACAGTCCGCCACCCGGTTGACTAGGGCCAAGAACATGGTGGCGTCGCCGGCGGTGACTCGGGCGATCAGGGTGCGGAGCCCGGCACTGGATTGGGTGGCGCACACGTCGCGTTGTGCTGCTGCTTGGGCGGCGCGTTGCTGATAGGTGGTCTCATCGACCTGCAGCAAGGTGGCGTCCAGAATCTTCTCGAACCGGGTCCAGGCCATCAGTTCCAGCTGGTCGGTGACCAGCCGGTCCACGATCCGCGCCGATAACACGTTCAACCCTGAGCAGCGTTGCCCGACTTGGCGGGCTTTCCAGGCGAACACTTTCCCGGCCAGGATTTGTTGCCACAGTCGGGGATGGCGGTGTCGCAGGGTCAACGCGTCGGCGATGATCGCTCGGGCCCCGGCCGGGCTGGTGTGTTGCGGCAACGCCCACTCCGCCGGGCAGGTTTCTGCCACCAGCGGGGTGCCGACCGCCCCCATCCGCACAAATCGTTCGACCAGCACCCCCGACGGCCCGTTGTCGGCGGTGTCGCGGTCCTCGGGGGCCCCGTGGGCGTCGGCCCAGGCGGCGGCCAGCCGGAGTTTGCGGCAGCCGATCCGCTTCTCCTCGGCCTGATTGTCGCCGGTCAGGTGGAGCAGCGCATCGAAATCCCCCAGCGCCCCCTCCAACCGATCATCGAACATACATACGATTCTAGCCGAGACCGGAGACACAGTCGAGTCATTCTCCGTGGTATTGAGGGAGAATGCAGGCCTACGAGTAGTACTGGATATCGCACCGAGACCGGCGATGTAGCGGCTAGTCAGCCGGTCTGCTCAGCCCTTCGGCTCCAGACTCAACGACACCGAGTTGATGCAGTAGCGCAAGTCGGTCGGGGTGCCGTAACCCTCGCCTTCGAAGACATGGCCCAGGTGGGAGTCGCAGGCTGCGCACCGCACCTCGACCCGCTTCATGAAGAGGCTGCCATCCTCGATGTAGCGAACCCGGTCCTCGGCCAGCGGCGCGAAGAACGACGGCCACCCGCAGTGCGAAGAGAACTTTTGATCGCTGCGGAACAACTCGGCGCCGCACCCCTTGCAGCGATAGACGCCCTCGGTCGTGCTGTCGGTGTATTCACCGGTGAAGGGTCGCTCGGTGCCCGCCTCTCGCAGCACCTTGTACTCCATCCGGGAGAGTTGGGCGCGCCACTGGGCTTCGGACTTGACCACCTTTCCGACCTGATCGGCTGGGTTCGGCGAGTCCGTCTGATCGACAGCGGCGGCTGCGCGTGCATCAGTCATAGTTTTCTCCTTCTGGTCTGCCTCACTCAACACCCTCCGCCCAAGCGGTGTTCCCCACCTATGCTGACGCGCATGCCAACTCCGGCCATCGAGCTTCAGGTCGAGGACCGTACGGTCCGGATCACCAGCCCGGACAAGCCGTACTTTCCCGACATCGGGCTGACCAAACTGGACATGGTCGACTACGTGCTGTCTGTGGGGGAGGGGATCTTCGCTGCCCTCCGCGACCGTCCAGTCACCATGGAGCGGTGGCCGGGTGGCTATCGACCGGACGTGACCCTGAGCACCCGCACCGACTCCCATCACGAGGCGTTCTATCAAAAGCGCGCCCCGGCCAAGGGCATGCCGGACTGGGTGCAGACGACCACCGTCACCTTCCCGAGCGGTCGCACCGCCAACCAGGTGTGCGTGACCGAGTTGGCCACGGTGGCGTGGATGGCCAATCTGGGGACACTCCGCTATCACCCATGGCCAGTCCGGCGAAACGACACCGACGCTGTCGACCAACTCCGGATCGATCTCGATCCGCAGCCGGGGACCGACTTCGCCGACGCGGTCCGGGCCGCGTCCGAATTGCGCACTGTGCTGGCCGACGTCGGCCTGACCGGCTATCCCAAGACCTCCGGTGGCCGCGGCGTCCACGTGTTCGTACCGATCAAGGCCGCGTACGACTTCGTCCAGGCACGCCACGCGGTGATCGCGCTCGGCCGCGAGCTGTCGCGACGGATGCCGGACCACGTGACCATCGCGTGGTGGAAGGAAGAACGAGGCCAGCGGATCTTCGTGGACTTCAACCAGATGGCCCGAGACCGAACGATCGCCTCCACCTATTCGATCCGCCCCACGCCCAACGCACAGGTGTCGGCCCCACTCACCTGGAACGAGCTGACCGACGTCCACCCCGAGGACTTCACCATCCCCACGATGCTGGAGCGGTACGCTCGGCTCGGCGACGTGTGGGCGCCGTTCTACGCTGAGAGGCCGGGCGACCTCGGCAACGCCCTTGAGCTGTACGACCGCGACGTGCGTGATCTGGGCACCGGCAGATACGGGGGAGCGGAGATGCCATATCCACCGGACTATCCGAAGATGCGGGGCGAACCGGCCAGGGTGCAACTGTCCCGAATGCGTCCGGAAACAAGGGAATCCGAGGGTCTGAGTTAGCCCGGGGATGTCGACCGGCGGTAGCTGGCGAACACGGTCTGGTCCTCGGCGAGGAGCAGGAACCGCAGATCGAAGTCGACCCGGGCGGGCAGTGGGTCGCCGACGGTCGAGCGTACGCCCCCGCCACCCACCGCGCTGGGGGAGAGGGTCAGGGACAGTTCGTCCAGCAACCCGGCCGCCAGCAGATCGCGATGGAGGCGAGGCCCGCCCTCGCACAGAATCCGCGACTGGCCGCGCTCGGCCAGATCACCGGTCAGCTCGGCCAGATCCACCGCGGCCCGCCCATGACTGCGCACTTCGATCCCAGCGGCGAGCAACGGGCGTACGTCGCCTTCATCGTGCTGCTGCGTAGTCATGATGATCACCGGTCCGTGCTCGACCAAGGGATCGGCGATCGCCGGATCCAGGTGTAGCGAGCGCGTCACCACGGCCAGCAACGGATACGGAGCAAGGCCCTCGGCCGCCCGGATCTCTCGCTGCCACGGCTGCAGGTCGACCGCGCGGTATCCCTCGGCCCGCACCGTGCCCGCCCCGACCAAGATCACGTCGGCCAGGGCCCGGTGGAGCGCGTAAATCTCGTGATCACTGGGTGTGTTGATCGATCCCGACCTGCCGTCCAGGCCCTGGATCGATCCGTCCAACGTCGCGATGAAATTGCTGCGGACCACCGCGCGACCGGACGGCTCCGGCCACCGATAGAGGCCGAGCAATCCGGTCCGGTCGACCGGACCAGGCTCGACGTCGTCGACGCGATTGAGCAAGTGCACAATTCGATCCTGTCAGGTCCAACCCATCAGGGCCATCTGACCAGGCCGGGCACGGCATGCGACACAATGCCGGAATGGGCTCGAAGAAGAAGTCGAAGAAGCACAGCAGCGCGGACGCGGCCTTGCCGGTCTCCGCGCCGACGCTGACCGAGCAGCTCCGGCTACCACCGGGTCCGGTGGACCCCACCGAATTCGACAGCCGGGCCACCCCCGGCTTTCCCGGTAAGGGCAAGAGCGATGCCCCCGGACTGATGAAGCAGCTGGGCGAGGAGCTCTCCGAGCGTCAGGAGTGCTTGTTCGCCAACGGTCGAGCCGCGGACACCCAGCGCAACGTGCTGGTGATCTTGCAGGGCATGGACACCTCGGGCAAGGGCGGAGTCATCCGGCACGCGATCGGCATGGTCGATCCGCAGGGAGTCAAGATCACCTCATTCAAAGCACCGAGCGCGGAGGAGCGCAGACATCCGTTTCTGTGGCGGATCACCAACGCCCTCCCCGAGCCCGGCATGATCGGGATCTTTGACCGCTCGCACTACGAGGACGTGCTGATCGCCCGGGTGAACGAGTTGGTGACCAAACAGGTGTGGTCGCGCCGCTACCACCAGATCAACAACTGGGAGTCCAAGCTCATCGGCGCCGGCACGATCGTGATCAAGTGCTACCTGCACATCGACCCCGACGATCAACGGGAGCGTTTGGCGGCCCGGTTGGACGATCCGACGAAGTACTGGAAGTACAACCCGGGTGACCTCGACGTCCGGGCGAAGTGGCCGGACTACATGGCCGCGTACGCCGACGCGCTGGAACGTTGCAACACCGCCGTCGCACCGTGGTACGTCATCCCCGCCGGCCGCAAGTGGTATCGCAACTGGGCCATCGCCGCTCTGCTGAACGAGCAGCTGGGCACCCTGGGGCTCACCTGGCCGCAGGCCGACTTCGACGTGGCGGAAGAGAAAAAGCGCTTAGCCGTGGGCTGAAGCACACTCAGGCACTGACCACCCGGAGGTGCCGGTGCGGGACCGGCTCGGGCTCGCCGATCTCGGCGAGTTCCACGTTCACCAGTTCCATCGCCGCCACCACGTACCGGTTCAGGACGACTTCAGCGATTTCGGGTCCCGCACCCAGCGGGTCCGACACCGCGACGGCCCCGGCATTCAGGGCGGCGGTCGCCTCCCGCACGAACGTTGACGTGGGGGAGAGGAACCAACTCCCCACGGCGACGTGGCGGCGGCCCTGACCGCGGAGCGTCCGGACCGCCTCGGCGGCGGTCGGCCCGGACCCCGCCCCGAACGCCGTCAGGCACGGCAGCCGGTGATGGGTCGCCCACTGCCGGGCCCGTCGGGTCACGATGGCGTTGCTGCGTATGTCGCTACTGCCAAGCGCAGCGAAGACCAGAGCGTCCAGTTCCGCGACCCGCCGCGCCCGCAACGAGTCACGCAGTCGCCGGTCGACGACCGACAGCAGCTGCGTCTCGGGGCCGACCGGTCGGGAAGCAGCGACCTTGACCCCCGACGTCGCGGCGTCGATCTGGGCCACCAGGGCCGGGAACTCCGCGTGTGCTCCGAAAGCGTCGGAGAGCAGCAGCGGAACCACGACGGCTTCCTTGACCCCGTGTCTGGCGAGTCTTGCGGCGACCTGCGAACCGGTCGGGGTGCCGCCGGCGACGAACGCGACGTGGACGTCGAGTTCGGGGCGGCGGGCCAGGACTCCGGCCCGGATGTCGTGGCTGACCTGAGCGACCCGGGGGTCGTCGCTGCCGTAACCGAGAAGAATGATTGAGGGGGCGGTCATGGTGCCGTTCCTGGGTCGTCGGGGGTGGTGGAGTCGAAGGCGATCTCGCCGAACTCCTCGGGCGGACGATGGTGCTCGACGGTGAACGCCGGCGGTCCGGCCATACCCGCGCCCAGCGTCCAACCGTCAGCCGAATCCACCAGTATGAAGGCGCCGGTACGGCGGTGCCGGTTGTAGGTGTCGATCGGCAGTGGGTTCGCGAACGCGATCGTGATCCGCGCCAGGTCGTTCAAGCGGAGACGGTCGGCGTCCACCCAGACCGGGTGCTTCCCATCTCCGCCGAGGTCAAGCTTGGCGTCGATCGATCGAACCAGCGCCTTGGTCAGCGCCGTGCCGTGCTGGGCGAGTACCCGGGTGCCGGCGGTGAGTTCACGCTCGGCCAACCAGCAGACCGTGGCGGTGACCTCGCGTACGGGCGCCGGTGGGGCATCCGCCGCCGCGATCATGTCCCCTCGCGACACGTCGATGTCGCTGGACAGCCGCAGGATCACCGACTGACCCGCCACGGCGACCTCCAGTGGTCCGTCGGCGGTGTCGATGGCCTCGACCCGGGCGTGCGAGCCGCGGGGCAGGTTGACGATCTCGTCCCCGACCTGGACCCGGCCGGAGGCGATCTGACCGGCGTAGCCCCGGTAGTCGGCGGTGAGGTCCGGGGCGCCGGACGCCCACGGTGCGAGCGCCGCGGTCTGGGGACGGATGACCAGCTGAACCGGGAAGCGCAGCTCCGCGAACGTCGCGAGCGGGGTGACGTCCACGGTCTCCAGGTAGCCGAGCACGGTCGGCCCGTCGTACCAGGGCGTCCGGGTCGAACGGATCGCCACGTTGTCACCGTCGGTGGCCGACACCGGGACACAGTGGATGTCGGGCAGATTGAAGCGACGGGCCAGTTGGGCGAACTCGGTGGCGATCGCGGTGAAGCGGTCCTCGGAGTAGTCGACCAGATCGATCTTGTTCACCGCGAGCACCACGTGCGGGACCCGGAGCAGCGACACGACGGCCAGGTGCCGACGGGTCTGCTCGACCACCCCGTTCCGGGCGTCGACCAGCAACACGATCACGTCTGCGGTGGAGGAGCCGGTGACGGTGTTGCGGGTGTACTGCGCGTGGCCGGGGCAGTCGGCCAGGATGAACGTGCGGGCCGGCGTGGCGAAGTAGCGGTACGCCACGTCGATGGTGATGCCCTGCTCACGCTCGGCCCGCAGTCCGTCGGTCAGCAGCGCCAGGTCAGCACTGGCCAGACCCTTGCGTCGGCTGACCTGCTCGACGTGGTCGAGGGTGTCGGTGAGAACCGAGTTCGTGTCGTAGAGCAGACGTCCGACCAAGGTCGACTTCCCGTCGTCGACCGAGCCGGCCGTGGCCAGTCGCAGCATCGTCCGCGCGCCGGTCTGAGTGGGCGGGGCGGTCAGCGTGGGGGCCATCAGAAGTATCCCTCTCGTTTGCGGTCCTCCATGGCAGCCTCAGACATCCGGTCGTCTGCTCGGGTGGCGCCGCGCTCGGTCAACGTGCTCGAACCCACCTCGGTGATGACGTCGGCCACGGTGGTGGCAATCGAGAGCACCGCTGCCGTGCAGGACATGTCGCCGACGGTGCGATACCGCACCGAGCGTCGCTGGACGAGCTCGCCGTCTCGCGCCGGGGTCACCTCGGTGACCGCGATCCACATCCCGTCGCGGTGGACCACGTCGCGATCGTGAGCGTAGTAGATGGAAGGAAGCTCGATCTTCTCGGCGGCGATGTAGTCCCAGATGTCCAACTCCGTCCAGTTGGACAGCGGGAATACCCGTACGTGCTCCCCGGGCAGGTGCCGGCCGTTGTAGATCGACCACAACTCCGGCCGCTGGTTGCGCGGATCCCACTGGCCGAACTCGTCCCGCAGACTGAACACCCGCTCCTTGGCGCGGGCGCGCTCCTCGTCGCGGCGGCCACCACCGAACACGGCGTCGTGCCGGCCCGCGGTGATGGCGTCCAACAGCGGCACGGTCTGCAGCGGGTTACGCTGCCCGTTCGGGCGTTCGGTCAGCCGGCCGTCGTCGAGATAGTCCTGCACCTTGGTCACCGTCAGTTCAGCGCCGTAAAACTCCACCGCGTCGTCGCGGTAGCGGAGCACCTCAGCGAAGTTGTGTCCGGTGTCGACGTGCAGCACCCCGAACGGGATCGGGGCCGGCCAGAACGCCTTGGCCGCCAGGTGCAGCATCACGACCGAGTCCTTGCCGCCGGAGAACAGCATCAGCGGAAAACGGAAGGTTGCCGCGACCTCACGCAGGATGTGGATCGACTCGCTTTCCAGCGCCTGCAGCTCAGACAGCGGTCGGATCTCGTGGCGGCTCATGCCGTCCCTGCTTTCTTGCGGTCCAGCAACTCGGTCAGGAGAGTGTGCGCCTGCGTGACGGCGTCGGTCACACTGACGACGGCGGTGTCGACGGTGAGGTCGGCGGTGGTGGGTTGCTCATACGGGTCGTCGACCCCGGTCATCCCGGTGATCTCCCCGCGGCGTGCCTTCGCGTACAGGCCTTTGACGTCGCGTCTCTCGGCCACCTCCAGCGAGGTCGCGACGAAGACCTCGGCGAACGGCACCCCCGCGTCGGCGTGATCGTCGCGGACCTGCTGCCGGGCCGTCAGGTACGGAGCGATCACGGGCACCAGCACCACCACACCGTGCGAGGCCAGCAGCCGGGCGACCCAGCCGATCCGTCGGACGTTGACGTCGCGGTCGGCCCGGCTGTAGCCCAGTCCCGCCGACAGGTGCGGGCGCACGACGTCGCCGTCGAGCACCTCGACCGCGACCCCCTCAGCGATCAGCCGGGTGGCCAGGGCGTGCGCGATGGTGGACTTGCCGGCCGACGGCAGTCCCGTGAACCACACGGTGGCGCCGCTCACAGGTGAATCCCGCACTCGGTCTTGGCCCGTCCGGCCCAGCGGCCGGATCGGGGGTCGGCCGCCGAGGCGCGCGAGGTGCACGGCCGGCAGCCGACCGTCGGGTAGCCGTCCTCGAGCAGCGGATTGACCATCAGGGCGTGCCGGCCGACGTAGTCGGCGACGTCGGCGTCGGACCAGGTCGCGATCGGAGCGATCTTGACGATCTCGCGCCGCGGGTCCCAGGAGACGATCGGGGTGTTCGCCCGTGCCGGGGAGTCGGCTCGTCGCACCCCGCTGACCCATGCGGTGTAGCCCGTCAGGGCGGCGTCCAGGGGTGCGGTCTTGCGCAGGGCGCAGCACTGGTCGGGGTCGGTGGCGAACAGGTCCCGGCCCCAGGTCGCATCTTGTTCAACCACGCTCTGTGCCGGGGCAAGGCTGATCAAAGTGACGTCATGGACGGCCTGGACCGCATCGCGGGTGCCGATGGTCTCCGCGAAGTGATATCCGGTGTCCAGGAACAAGACGTCGACGCCGGGGGCGACCTGCTCGGCGAGATGGATGAGCACCGTGTCGGTCAGCGAGGAAGTCACGGCCAGACCGGGGCCGAACCTGTGGTGGGCCCAGGTGAGGATCTCGGTGGCGTTCGCCTCGGCCAGCATCCGATCGGCCCGGTCCGCGAACTCAGGCCCGGTGCTTGCGTTCGTGACCCTGGTCATCTCGGCTCCTGCTCTTCCGCGCTCCGGGCAGGTCGCAAGCCCAGGAACGTGACCGAGAACGCGCGAGCGCAGCTTCGGCACTCCCAGCCGCCGTCGGTCAGCGGGAACAGGGTCTCCTCCGCGCAGTACGGGCAGTACGCCAGCGCCTGCCGAGTGGCGTGTCCCGACGGGCCGGTCATGCGAGTGCTGCCTCATCGGCCCGCGCCACCCACTGGGCGAACCGCTCATCCTCGGTCCGCTGGGCCAGGAAGTTCTTCGCCACCCGCTCGACGTAGTCGGGCAGTTCGTCGGCGGTCACCTTGTGGCCCCGGAGCTTACGGCCGAAGCCTGCGTCCAGACCGAGTCCACCACCCAGATGGACCTGGTAGCCCTCGACCTGCTCACCGTACGGTCCGGGCACCAGTTGTCCCTTGAGCCCGATGTCGGCGACCTGGATCCGGGCGCAGGAGTTGGGGCAGCCGTTGAGGTGCACGGTGATCGGGAAGTCCAGTTCGCCGAGTCTGAGTTCGAGCTCATCAATCACCCGAGCCGCCTGGGCTTTGGTCTCGACGATGGCCAGCTTGCAGAACTCAATCCCGGTGCAGGCCATCACCGAGCGGCGCCACGCTCGGGGTCGGGCCGACAGGCCCAGCCGCTCCGCCCCGGCGATCAACGAGTCGACCGAGGACGGCGCCACATCGAGCACGAGGATCTTCTGCATCGCGGTGGTGCGCAGCCGATGCGAGCCATGCGCCTCGGCCAGGTCGGCCAACTCGATCAGGGTCCGTCCACCGGTGCGGCCGGCGGTCGCAGAGAAGCCGACGAAGCAGTTCCCGTCGTTCTGGGGGTTGACCCCGACATGGTCTCCCGGCCGATCCGGTGTGGCCGGAGCGGGCCCGTCGACCAGCGGACGCTTCAGGTACTCGTTCTCGAGCACGTGGCGGAACTTCTCCGGACCCCAGTCCGCGATCAGGAACTTGATCCGCGCTCGGTTGCGCAGCCGTCGGTAGCCGTAGTCGCGGAACACCGCGCAGACGCCGGCCCAGACCTCGGCGACGTCCTCACTCGGCAGCCAGGCGCCGAGCCGTTGGGCCAGCATGGGATTGGTCGACAGACCGCCGCCGACCCAGAGGTCGAATCCGGGGCCGTGGTCGGGGTGGTCGACGCCGACGAACGCGACGTCGTTGATCTCGGGCACGACGTCCTGCAGCGGGTGACCGGTGATCGCGGTCTTGAACTTGCGGGGCAGGTTGGCGAATTGGGGATCGCCGATATAGCGCTCGGCGATGGCTCGAATGGCCGGGGTCGGATCGAGGATCTCTTCAGCCGCGATACCGGCCACCGGAGAGCCGAGGATCACGCGCGGGCAGTCGCCGCATGCTTCGGTGGTGCTCAGGCCGACGGCCTCGAGTCGACGCCAGATCTCCGGTACGTCCTCGACCCGGATCCAGTGCAACTGGATGTTCTGCCGGTCGGTGATGTCGGCGGTGTCCCGGCCGAAATCGACCGAGATCTGACCGATCACCCGTAGCTGCGCCGCGGTCAGCGCGCCGCCGTCGACGCGGATCCGGAGCATGAAGAACTCATCGTCCAACTCGTGCGGTGCGAGAGTGGCGGTCTTGCCGCCGTCGATCCCCGGCTTGCGCTGGGTGTAAAGGCCGTACCAGCGGAACCGGCCGCGCAGATCACCCGGGTCGATGCTGGCGAAGCCGCCGTGCGCGTAGATGTTCTCGATCCGGGATCGGACGTTGAGCGGGTTGTCGTCCTTCTTGGCCTGCTCGTTGGGGTTCAGCGGTTCCCGGTAGCCGAGGGCCCATTGCCCTTCGCCTCGGGGTTTGCGCCCCCGTGCGGGGCCCCGCGGACGGGCGGCGGACGAGGGGTTTGGACGGACGGTGTGGATCTGAGTCATGGGGTGTCCTCGATGTGCGGGCCGGGCCGCTCGCGGAACGGCACGGGGTCGACGGGTCGGTCAGTGCGACACGGGGGGACACATCATCGACTTGGTCCGCCCGAGGTCGACGAACCGACGCACGGTCAGATCCATGCGTCCACTCTTGGTCACGGTGACCGCCGAGTGCAAGTCAAAATCTCATTTATTGAGACTTATGCTCATCATGTGAGCCAGGGTCAGCCCGCGGGTTCTCGATCGGTCCCTCGTCGAGTGCCTCAGCCAAGCGAGGGGAGTTCGGCGGGACGGTGCTTTGGGCGTACTCCCGGGCGTGGTCGATACCAGACAAACGGGGCCAGACGTAGTCGCTGGATGCGTTGAAGGCCGCGCCGATCAGCACCGCAAGTGAAGTCACGAACAACCAGATCAGCACCGCGATCGGCGCGGCCAGCGGCCCGTAGATGCTGGTCGATCCGGCAGTGGCGACCAGCACCACCCGCAGCAGCCAGCTGCCACCCAGCCAGATCAGCAGGGTCAGAGCCGCGCCCGGCATCTCCGAGCGCCAGCGGGTCCGGACCGGCACCGAGAGGTGGTAGAGACCGGCCAGGAGGAGGACCATGCCGACGAGCACGACCGGCCAGTAGAGCGTGGCCAGCCAACCGATCTCATGCGGAAGAAGTAGGTCCACCAGGGAAGGTCCGACCAGCACGAGCGGAAACACGATGATTCCCACCAGCATGAACGCCAGATACAGCCCGAACGACAAAGCCCTGGTGCGAAGAATGCTGCGCTGGCCGCTGAGCCCGTACATGATGGTGATGGTGTCCACGAACACGTTCAGGGCACGCGACCCAGACCATAAGGCCAGCAGGAAGCCGATCGAGATGACCTCGAACCGGCCGACGGACAGCACGTCGTCCAGGGTCGGCTCGATCACGATCGCGACCGCATCGGGGGTCAGTGCCCGGCTGCTCAGATCCAGCACCTGACTGCGGAAGTCAGACAGGGTCGCCACATCGAAGTGCTGGGCGACATAGCCGATCGCGCCCACCAGGCCGAAGACCAGCGGCGGCAGCGACAAGATCGCGAAGAACGCAGCCTCGGCGGCGAGTCCGGTCACCCGGTATCGGAGGCAGACTCCGAAGGTCCGGCTGAGCTGTTCCCAGATTTGGCTCAGCACCTTCCGCAGCGGTTGCGGGAGCTGCCGACGGATGCGGATGGCGGTCTGTTTGACGTCACTCAGACCGGCCACCCGGCCAGCTTAAGGGCTCGGCAGAGTCGCGGCGGGACGATAGCGTGTCGCCGTGCCTCCCGAGACCGCAGCCGAAGCTCCCGTACCACCAGACGCCGGATCCGGGCATGAGCGGGCCGGGCACGTCCGGGACACGATCACGATCGCGGTGCTCTCGATCACCGCTCTGCTCACGGCCTGGTGCGGTTTCGAGTCCTCGAAATGGGGTGGGGAGATGTCGATCTCGTTCAGCCAGGCATCGAGCACCCGGATCGAAGCGGCGCGCCAACAGGGGATCGCGAACAACGCGCGGCAGATCGATCTCTCGGTCTGGAGTTTGTACGTGGAGGCCACCGCCGAGGACAACACCGAGCTCCGCACCTACGTCCAACAACGGTTCAGCGACGAGTTCGCGGTCGCGTTCGACGCGTGGGTCGAGGCCGGACGACCCAACAGTGGATCGGTCCAGGGACCGTTCGCCATGCCGGAGTACGTGCCGCCGGGCACGCAGGAGTCGGCTGCCGCCGACCAGCGCGCCGAGCAGTTGTTCGCTCAGGGGTTGACCGACAACCGGCGGGGCGACAACTACACGATTCTCACCGTGCTGGCCGCCTTGGTGCTGTTCTTCGCCGCCCTCTCCGGCCGGCTCCCGAGCCCGCGCGCGCAGTGGATGATGCTGGGCTTCGCCATGGTCCTGCTCGTGACGGCGTCGATCATCGCGGCGACCTTCCCGGTCATCGTCTAGAAAGGTCTCAACACGGTTTCGATCGGGGTCCGCTGGTCGAGGGCGCCGCCGGCTGACTACGTTAGGTTTCAACGCTCATCGACCCCCGCGAGGAGAATCATGAATCGACCGTTCCGCGCCAGGCGGCTGGCCGTCGCAGCTGTGGCCGTGCTGCTGCCCTTGACTGCTGTCGCCTGCACGTCCGGCAGCGACGGCGGGGGTGGTGATGGCGGTAGCACTCCACCGGCCACCCCTGTCGCCTCACCACCTGCGACCACGCCAACTGCTGGCACCACCGCCGCTCCCGAGAGCCCCGCGACTTCCGCCACGGAGGGAGCCTCCGGTCAGCCGGTGACGCAACCGTTCGGCTCGGGCTGTCCCAATCTTCCCGAGACCGGTGTCGGGTCGCTGCAGGACCTGAGCGAGCAGGGTGTGGCCACGGCCGTCTCGGAAGTTCCACAGTTGTCTCAGCTCGGCGTCACCGTCAGGTTCGCCGAGCTGCAGGGCACGTTGAACAACGCGTCGGACGTGACCGTGTTCGCCCCGAACGACGCCGCGTTCCAGAGTCTCGGACTCGACCGCGCCCGGAAGCTGGTAGCCGATCCATCGCAGGCGGTGGGGGTGCTGAAGTATCACGTCGTGCCCAAGCGGCTGTCACCCGAGGAACTCCCGGGCACGCACGAGACCCTGGAGGCGGGCAAGTCCCTGACCGTCAAGGGCTCCGGGCAGGACTTCACGGTCAATGATGCCAAGGTCGTGTGCGGCAACATCCAGGCCGCGAACGGGACCATCTACCTGATCGACGGGGTCCTGCAGCCGTAGTCGGATCGCTCAGCCCCCGGCGCGGTCAGCGCGTCGGGGTGCTGGACGGCTGTGGCAGGGTCGGGATCGGAGAGGCTGGACTCTCGGTGGAACCCTGCCGGATGCTGGTGTCCACCCGGCATTCCTGCAGGTCTCGGGCCAGGCGGGGTTCGATGGGCTGGAGACGGCGGACGATGTCATCCAGCCGTTGCAGGTCGACGTCGTCGATGGCCTGGTCTACCCCGACCAGAATCCGCTGGACGTCCTGCGCCTCGTTGATCACTCGCAGGCAGGCAGCGTTGACCCGGGCTTCGGCCGTCACCGGCACGGAACCGTCGACCGGGGTCTGTTGGCCGTCCGGCGCGGGCGACCCGCCTGGATTCGAGCCGGGCGTGGCGAAGTCTGGCGTGGTCGCGAACAGCAGCCCGACAACAACGATGCCGACCACCGCGCCGCCCACAAAGGTGATCGCGGCGACCCACCATCGGACCCGTGCGACGTTATCTCGGGGTGATGCCTGCTGGGGATCCAGCGGCGACTCGTGCTCGGGCTCATTCGTTTCCGAGGAACTCGTCATCGACCCCTCCTTGGTGACCGCCCGCGCTCCGGATCATGATAGGGCTCCGAGCGTAGAGGCTCATCTGAGCCGGACTGGCACCGAGAGGGGGTCGCCGCGTTGCGAGTGCCACCGGTTGTGCGTCGGCTAGGGTCCGTGGGCTCTGTCGCCGCGACTCGATTCGGTCACGGCTACCGGTTCGTCGTGACCCGCGGTCGTTGGGCCGTGGTGGCGTTCTGGGTCGCTGTGGTGACGCTGGTGGTGGCGTTCGTGCCGCAGAGCCACGCGGGTGGCGGATTCGGCGACTTCCTCCCGCCGGATGATCCCGTCCTGCAGACCCAGGAGCGAATCCTGCGGGAGTTCCGGGTGCCCTTCCTGTCCGGCACCACCGTGGTGGTGCATGAACCGGGCGGTCTCAGTCTGTTGACGCGGGCCGATTCCTACCTCTGGGCGTTGGCGACCACTCAACGGAACCTCCAAGGTCGCACGCCGCCCGGCCCGGACCAGGTGATCGCCGCGATCCCGGTGCCGACCGGACGGGCGGACACCACCGTCACCTTCCTGTACGGCTCCGAAGGCACGGGCATCGTCGGCATGGCCAGGCTCGGCAATCAGTACAGCGCGCACTTCCAGACCCAGCGATCGGTCGAGACCTACGTGACCGGTTTCGTGCCGGCCCAGGTCGCCCAAGGCGACTATCTCAATGCCCGGATCGGCCTCTTCGAGCTGGCCAGTCTGATCTTGATCCTGTTCGTGGTGGCTCTGGCTTTCCGCTCCGTACTGGCGCCCCTCGCGGTCGTGTCCATCGCCGCGGCTGGGTACCTGATCTATCTTCCGGTGCTGAACGTGGTCGCCTCCGCGATCGGGTTCGAGGTGCCCGGACAGTTGGAGCCCGTGCTGCTCGCCCTGCTGCTGGGGGTCGTCACCGACTACTGCGTGCTCTTCTTCCACACGTTCCGGCACGAGATCCACTCCGGCGCCGGCAACCTGGCGGCTGCCCAGCATGCCGTCGAACGCAACGCTTCGATCATCGCCGTCGCCGGCTTGACTGTCGCCGGCGGCACGATCTCGCTGCTGGCCGCCCCGTTCGAGATCTTCCGGGCGCTCGGCCCGGCGTTGGCGTTGACCGTCGTGATCGGCGTGGTGCTGTCGCTGACCCTCACGCCCGCCTTGATGACCATCCTGGGCTGGCGACTGTTCACCGTGGTGCCTGTGCGAGGGTCCCGGCAGGCCAAGATCGTGGGTGCGACCGTCTCGGCCACCGGCGATCTGGAGCGACGAGAGAAGAAGCTGGTCGACCGGCTCATCCGCCGCGGACCGGCCCTGGTGGCGACGACACTGGTCCTGGTGGCTCTGGGCGCGGCGGTCGTACCGCTGGCCCAGGCGAGATTCGACCTCTCCTTCGCCGCTGGTCTGCCGAAAACCGATCCGGTGGCCGAGGGAGCGCAGCTGCTCCAGGACGCCGGGTTGCGCGGAATCACGGCCCCCACCGAGGTGCTGCTGGAACCGACCGGAATCGTTAGCGAGCGGCCGGCCCTGCT
>JAKDLH010000360.1 GCA_030452945.1 Microlunatus sp.
GCCTCGATCAGCACCGCGGCCGGCGGTCCGCTGGCCAGTCGAGCGCTGACCGGGACCCCGGGCGCCATTGTGTGGGCTGAAGCCGACGCCGCATCGAGCAGTTTCTGCGAGTATTCGGTGAGTTCGTCGATGTCGGGGCGGGTCATCACCATCCCGTACGCGTCCGCGACCACGGGCACGGCCAAGGCATAGATCAACTCGACCTCGAGTTCGCGTCTGATCGCCTCGTCCAACGCCCAGGCCATGGCGGCTTCGCTCTCCGGCGAGCCGTCGATTCCCACCACCAGATGCTTCGACATCGTTCTCCCTCTGTCGTTTTCCGTCGTTACCGTTCCCTTGTCCATCCTGCCCACCTTGTCGTCGGTGGAGTAGAGGCCACGGTGGGCGTCGGCCGGGACTTTCGTCCCACCTGCCGGCTACACGGGTACCGTCGACTCCTCCTGCCACCCGAGGTCGAGCGTCGGCAGATCAGACACACCGGCCCGGTCCCACAGCTGAGCCAACTGAGCGGGCCAGATCCAGGCCGCGCCGGCGTCGATCTCCTCGCGGGTCCACCAGCGATGACCCTGGAGGGTGATTTGTTCCTCGTCGGTGTGGGCGGAGGTATCGATCTGGAACTCCTCGACCCGCGCGAAATAGAACGACTCCTGCTGCTCCAGCACCTGATCGGAGTAGCCATGTACCGCGAACCGCGTGGCCAACGGTCCCACCAGGTCGTCCTCGGCCAGCTCGTAGCCGGTCTCCTCAGCCACCTCACGCACGCCCGTCTGTCGCTCGGTCTCGCCCGGGTCCATCCCCCCACCGGGAGTCACCCACCAGGTCACCCCAGCGATCCCGGGATCGCTGTCCTCGAACAGCAGCACTCGGTCGTGTGGATCGACCACGATCACCCGCACCGCCCGACGAGTCCGCCGCGGCCGGTCCGCCGGGTCGTCGGGAATCACGTACGCGCGGCCGGTGTCCTCACTCACGGCCTCAGCGTACGGACCGAGCACTCAGACCCAGGCGAGGCCAAGAAAGCGGTGAAAACCTGGTGACTGCCACACCTATGGACTGCTATTGTCGCTCGGCTCCTCCACCCCGCCGAGTGATCGGAGGCTCAGTCATGCCGGTGCCGAGCGACGCCACATCGACCGCCGACCCCATCCTCGACCACGAACGTCGCCACCTGGCCGACTCCCGCGCGGCCTTGCAGCGGATGCGCGACCACACGGCTGGTCTGACCGCCATCGGCGGCGATCACGTTTCCACCGAGCACCTCAAGCAGGTCCTCTACCGCCGGATGAAGGCCCTGGAAGACGACCGAGAGGTGCCACTGTTCTTCGGTCGGCTGGACTACGACGTCGCGATCGGCGGTGAGCTGGACGAGACCCTCTACATCGGCCGCCGGCACGTCACCGGTGAGATCGGCGGCGAGCCGATGGTGATTGATTGGCGAGCCCAGATGTCGCTGCCGTTCTACCGGGCGAGTCCGAGCGAGCCGATGGGGGTGCGGGTACGCCGGCGCTTCGGCTTCGCCCACGGCGAACTGACCGCCTACGAGGACGAGGATCTGACCGCCACCGGGACCGTGGCCGGGTTGGATTCGGCGATCCTGGAGTCCGAGATCGAGCGACCCCGGACCGGTCCGATGCGCGACATCGTGGCCACCATCCAGCCGGAGCAGGATCGGATCGTCCGGGCCCGGCTGAGCGATTCGCTCTGCATCCAGGGCGCCCCGGGGACCGGCAAGACCGCCGTCGGTCTGCACCGGGCGGCCTACCTCCTGTACGCCCATCGCGATCAGCTGGCGCGCTCCGGGGTGCTCGTCGTCGGCCCGAACGACAGCTTCTTGTCCTACATCAGCGACGTGCTGCCGGCGCTCGGTGAGATCGACGCCACCCAGGCCACCGTGTCGTCGCTGGTCGTCCTCGCGACCCGGGCGAGTATCCGGAGCCTCGACGCCGTGCCGGCCGCGTTGGTCAAGGGCGACGCCCGAATGGCCGAGGTGTTGCGTCGCGCGGTCTGGGGGCACGTCGGGCGCGCGACCGAGGCCCTGGTGGTGCCTCGCGGGGCGTATCAGTGGAGAGTCGGCAGCTACCTGGTGGCCGAGTTGCTGGACGAACTCACCACCCGTGGGGTGCGCTACGAGGCGGGCCGGATGATGCTGCCCCAGCGACTGGCGCACCAGGTGCTGATCCGGATGGAGGCGGCCGGCGACTCCCCCGACGACCGAGTGCAGAACGCGGTCGCGCGCAGTCGCGGCGTCAAGGCGTACGCCGACGGTCTGTGGCCCAAGCTCGACCCGGCGAAGGTCATCCACCGGCTGCTCACCGACGCCGAGTTCTTGGCCACCGCGGCCGACGGGATCCTCACCAGTGAAGAACAACAGCTGATCATGATGGCCAAACCAGCCCGCAGTCCCGGTTCGGCGCGCTGGTCGCTGGCCGACGTGATCTTGATCGACGAGGCCGCCGACCTGATCAGTCGCACTCCCAGCCTGGGACACGTGATCCTCGACGAGGCGCAGGACCTCTCCAGCATGCAGCTGCGAGCAGTGGGGCGACGAGCCAGCACCGGCTCGGTGACGGTGCTCGGTGACCTGGCCCAGGCTACGACCGCGTGGGCGACCTCGTCCTGGGCGGAGTCGATGACCCACCTCGGGCACCCCGACGCCGAGGTGACCGAACTCGTGGCCGGTTTCCGGGTGCCGGGATCGGTGATCGACTTCGCCGCCCGCCTGCTGCCACAGATCGCACCCCAGTTGATCCCACCGCACTCCGTCCGGCGGCATCGCGGCGCACTCGAGCTGCGGGTCAGTACGGCGGTGGGGGCCGACGTCGCCGCAGCCGCCGTCGAGGCTTTGGCCCGGGAGGGCACGGTCGGGGTGATCGTCGCTGACTCCGCCGTGCCGACGGTGCAGCCGGAATTGGAAAAGGCCGGCATCCGCTACGACCTGCTAGGTGAAGACATCGAAATCTTCGAGGCCCGCGTCGATCTGGTTCCGGCGTCCCTGGCCAAGGGTCTGGAGTTCGACCACGTCGTGCTCGGAGAACCGGCCGATATCGTGTGCGGCGAGCCGGACGAGGTGACCGGGCTGCGGCGCCTGTACGTCTGCCTGACCCGCGCGGTCACCTCCCTGGTCGTCGTCCACTCCGCTCCGCTGCCCGCCGCCCTCGCCGACCTCCCCGCCGCCTGACCCCGGGGCCTTTTGTACCGCTATCC
>JAKDLH010000361.1 GCA_030452945.1 Microlunatus sp.
GTGGGCGCGCGCCTCCTGAACTGGCCCGACGTCGACCTGTCGGGACCGCCTCTCACCTGACCTCAGCCGGAGAGTCCCGGTGCTGTGGTCCAGCCACGTAAGCTCCCCCGGTGTGGTGGTCACGGTGGGCCCGGGGCGCCGTGGCAGTCACCGCGGGAATCCTGACGGGTTTGGCCTGGCAACCGTACGGCTGGTGGCCGCTGCTGCTGGTCGGCCTCCCGGCCCTGACGCTGCTGATTCGCAGCGTCGGACACCATCGACCCCGGCGATCGGCGTTCGGGCTCGGATATCTCTACGGTCTCGGGATGCTCGCCGTCACGATCAGCTGGGTGCACGTCCTGGGCAGTTGGGTCGCCGTCCTGCTGATCGCCTTCGAGGCCCTGTTTTTCGGTCTTCTGGGTCTGACCCTGCACCTGACCTCGATGCTGCGGTGGTGGCCGCTGGCCGCTGCCCTGTGCTGGTCGCTGGTGGAGTTCTGCTACTCCCGGGTCCCGTTCGGCGGCTTCGGCTGGACTCGCCTGGCCTACGCCGCGGTCGACACCCCGCTCGCCGGGTTCTTGCCGTTCATCGGGGTGGCGGGGGTGTCGTTCCTGGTCGCGATGGTGGCCCAGCTGGTGGCCTATCTGGTTGCGCTGCTGATCGCCCGCCGCACCGAATTTCGCCGGACCGTTCGTCCGTTGGCGACGGTCGGGATCGGAATCGTGCTGCTCGCCCTGCTCGGTGCGGTCTTGCCGCTGGTGCCGTTGGGCGGCTCGGCGACCGGGGGGTCGTTGAAGGTCGGGATCGTGCAGGGCAACGTGCCGGGTCGCGGCATCGAGGCGCTCGGGCGGATGCGCTCGGTGACCAACAACCACCTGAGTGAGACAGTCAACCTGATGGTCAGGGCCAGACTGGGCCTGGCTCCGATGCCGGACTTTTTGTTATGGCCGGAGAACTCCACCGACATCGACCCGGCCCTCGATCCGGTCACCGCCCGGACGGTGCAAGCGGCCGCGGCGATCGCCGGCCGTCCCATCCTGGTCGGTGCGGTGACGCAGGGACCAGGCCCCGACCAACGCCAGACGGCCGCACTGTGGTGGGATCCGGTCGCCGGCGTGCTGGCCCGCTACTACAAGCAGGACTTGGTGCCGTTCGGTGAGTGGATCCCGTTCCGCGACCAGTTGCTGCCACTGGTGCCGATCTTGAAGGAGGTCGGGGCGCAGTCGGTGCCGGGCACCGCACCCGGCGTGCTCACCGTGCCGCTGGACGACCGGACGGTGAGGATCGGCGACATCATCTGCTTCGAGCTCGCCTACGACTCCACGGTCTACGGCACGCTCCGCGGCGGGGCCGAGGTGCTGATGGTGCAGAGCAACAACGCGACCTACGGCGGTACCGGCCAGATCGAGCAGCAGTTCGCCATCACCCGGGCCCGTGCGATGGAGACCCGGCGCGAGATCGCGGTCGCGACCACGAACAGCGTCTCCGGCTTCATCGACCGCGACGGGCGCATCGCGGAGCGGACCCAAGAGTTCACGGCGGCGTCGCTGGTCGTCGACATGCCCCTGCGTACCGGTCTCACTCCGGCGGTGTGGATCGCTGGCTGGCTGGACCGGGTTTTGGCCCTGGGAGCCATAATCGCGTGTTTGCTCGGTCTGACAGCCGCCGCCCGTCGTGGTCTCGGTCTGAGCGCCGGGACGGCAGTACGGCAAGATGATGGCTCTGGTCGCACCGGCGCGGGCGTAGCGCCGGACCGACCCACGACCCTGTCGACGCCGGAGGTGGCAAAGTAGATGAGCGAGGATCTCGGACCCGTGCTGGTCATCGTTCCGACGTTCAACGAGCGGGAAAACATCGACCTGGTCACCTCCCGGCTGCGGGTCGCGGTGCCGGAGGCGCACATCTTGATCGCCGACGACAACTCACCGGACGGCACCGGACGGCGAGCCGACGAGCTCGCGGCCGCCGACGACCACATTCACGTGCTGCACCGGCTCGGCAAGCAGGGATTGGGTGCGGCGTACGTGGCCGGGTTCACCTGGGGGTTGGAGCACGGGTACGGGGTCCTGGTCGAGCACGACGCCGACGGTTCCCACCAGCCCGAGCAGTTGCCGCTGCTCCTCGACGCCCTGCAGGACGCCGACCTGGTGAAGGGTTCGCGCTGGGTGCCCGGCGGCAAGGTCGTCAACTGGCCCAGGTCCCGGGAGATGCTGTCCAAGGGGGGCAGCCTGTGGACGCGGCTGATGCTTGGGGTCCCCCTGCGGGACGCCACCGGCGGTTTCAACGCCTTCCGGGCCGAGACGCTGCGCGGGATCAACTACGACGAGATCGACTCGGCCGGATACTGCTTCCAGATCGACCTCGGCTGGCGGGCCCTGCAAGCCGGATACCGGGTCGTCGAGGTGCCGATCACGTTTGTCGAGCGAGAGTACGGTCAGTCCAAGATGAGCCAGCGGATCGTCGTCGAGGCGCTCGTCCTCACCACCTGGTGGGGAGTGAAGCACCGGGCCGGGCAGTTGCGCGGCCTGGTCGGTCGCCGCCGGGAGTTGGCGTGACCATGTCTTCCGCAGTCACCCAGCGGCAGGGCTCGAGGTGGCTCCGCAGCCTGCTCCTGGTGCTGATGGTGGCGCTGCCGTTCGCGGAGATCTTCCTGCTCGTCCAGGTCGGCCAGGCCATCGGCGTCTGGTGGACACTGGCCATTTTGATCGTCGAGGCGCTGCTCGGCGCCTGGTTGATCCAACGCGAGGGATCGCGGGCGTGGAAGGCGCTGAACGGCGCGTTCGCGACCGGCAAGATGCCGGCGGGCGAGCTGGCCGACACCGCGCTCATCCTGGTTGGCGGGGTGCTGCTGATGATGCCTGGCTTCATCAGCGACATCGTCGGCTTGGTGTTCCTGCTGCCGTTCACCCGGCCGTTGGCCCGCAAAGCCCTCGCCTACCTGGTCGCGAGGCGGATGGCCAAGCTCGGATTGGTGACCACCTACCACCGCCGGGACGGCACCGTGATCGAGGGCGAGACGGTCGAACCGGCGCCACGAAACGGTCACCCGGCCCCACCGGACTCGTCTCGGGTGATCACTGGAGAGATCGATGATGGGGTTGACCAGCGGTAGCTCACCGCCTCGTCGAGGCTTTGCGTGGCCGGGCGGTCGAGCCCGAGATCCCGGCCACCAAGAAGTCGCTCGGGTTGCAGGTTGTCGCTCGGTCCGCAGATGGAG
>JAKDLH010000362.1 GCA_030452945.1 Microlunatus sp.
TCTCGAACGTGAGCAGGATCGACGAGACCTTCGCGGCGCTACCGCTGCGGTCCCTGGCCGACGCGGCGTTGTCGCGAGCTGCGGCGCTGGGCTGCGACCACGCCGACGTACGGATCGAGCGGACACGGACCTCTTTTCGGAGCTGGCGGGACCGGGACCTGGAGTCCAGCAGCGACAACCTGAGCCTCGGCCTCTCCGTCCGGGTGGTGCACGAGGGCGTGTGGGGCTTCGCCGCCGGGATCACCATGACCACCGACGCCGCCGCAGCGCTGGCCGATCGGGCCGTCGCCACCGCCCGCGTGTCGCGACCACTGACCCCGCACCGAGTCGAACTGGCCGGCGAAGCGATCTACGCCGATGCCGAGTGGGTTTCGGCCTATGAGGTGAACCCGTTCGAGGTGCCGGCAGAGGAGCGCAGCGACCGGATGCTGGAGCTGATCGGGGCCCTGTTGGACGCGGACGGGGTCAGCCACACCAGTGCCAGTCTGCCGCTGGTGCAGGAGAACAAATTCTTCGCCAACCTGGCCGGCACCAGCACCAACCAGCAACGGATCAGGTTGCAGCCGAACCTGACTGCGATCAGCGTTGGCGACGCCGGATTTGCGACCATGTCCTCGCTCGCCCCGCCAGTCGGGCGAGGTTGGGAGTATCTGACCGGTTCCGGCTGGGATTTCGACGCCGAGATGGCCGAGCTGCCCTCACTGCTATCTGAGCACGTGGCCGCACCCAGCATCGACGCGGGTCGTTACGACCTTGTCATCGACCCCAGCAACCTGTGGCTGACCATTCACGAGTCGGTCGGGCACGCCACCGAGCTTGATCGAGCTCTTGGCTACGAGGCGGCCTACGCCGGAACCTCTTTCGCCACGGTCGACCAGCTCGGCAGTCTGCACTACGGGAGTCCGGTGATGCATGTGACGGGCGATCGAGTCACCGAGCACGGTCTGGCCACGGTCGGCTACGACGACGAAGGTGTGGCCGCCCAGCGGTTCGATCTAATCAACGGCGGCATCCTGGTCGGCTACCAGCTGGACCGACAGATGGCGGCCCTGCGGGATCTGCCGCGGTCCAACGGATGCGCGTTCGCCGACTCGGCCGGGCACATCCCGATGCAGCGGATGCCGAACGTGTCGCTGCAGCCTCAGCCGGAAGGACCCAGCACGGACGAGTTGATCTCCGATGTCAGGCGGGGGATCTACGTGGTCGGTGACAAGTCCTGGTCCATCGACATGCAGCGCTACAACTTCCAGTTCACCGGCCAGCGGTTCTTCCGGATCGAGAACGGTCAACTGACCGGGCAGGTCAAGGACGTGGCTTACCAGGCCACAACCACCGACTTCTGGCGATCGATGGAGGCTGTCGGCGGACCGCAGACCTATCACCTGGGTGGCGCTTTGAACTGCGGCAAGGGACAACCGGGGCAGGTCGCACCCGTTTCCCACGGTTGCCCGTCGGCTCTGTTCCACGACGTGCACATTCTCAACACCTCCTCCGAAGGCGGTCACTCATGAGCGACGCAGAATTCCCACACTCGGCGGAGCTGGTCGAGCAGGCTCTCGCCGTCGCGAACGGCCCGACGGTCGCGTACGCCACCGAGCAGAGCGAGACCAATCTGCGGTGGGCGGGCAGCGCGTTGACCACCAACGGCGAGATGTCCAGCACCGAGCTGACGGTGGTCGCGACCGCTGCGGTGGACGGCGGCGTCGGGGTGGGGACGGTCAGCCAACAGCTCGTCGACGCGAGTCAGGTCGCCGATCTCGTCACGCTGGCCGAGACCGCCGCGAAATCGTCGCCGCCGTCACCGGACGCGGCGTCGCTGGTCGAGGCGTCAGAACCCCGACCGTACGAGGAGTTCCAGATCCCAGCCGAGCGGACGAGCATCGAGGTGCTCGCCCAACTCGCCCGTGACCTGGGCATGGCTTTCGCCGATTCGGCTGGCCGGAACCAGCGCCTCTACGGATTCGCCGAGCACAGCGTGGCCACCACCTATCTGGGCACCAGTACCGGAGTCCGGCGGCGAGGCGTACAGCCGACCGGACGGCTCGAGCTCAACGCGAAATCGACCGACGGCTCGCGCTCAGCCTGGGCGGGCGCCGCTAGTCGGAACTTCGCCGACGTCGATGTGTCCTCGTTGGTCGCGGACCTGGCCACCCGTCTCGGCTGGGCGGAACGCCGGGTGGATCTGCCGCCGGGTCGCTACGAGACGATCCTGCCGCCCGGTGCGGTCGCCGACCTGATGATCTACGCGTGGTGGACCGCCAACGCCCGCGACGCTGAGGAGGGCCAGAACGCGTACGCCGCGCCTGCAGGTGACACGAAGATCGGCACGACCATGTCTGATCTACCGTTGCGGCTCTGCTCCGATCCCGGCTATCCAGGGCTGGAGTGCGTCCCGTTCGTCGACTTCGGCCAGGCTCCGGACGGTACGTCGTTCAGCTTCGACCTCGGTCTGCCGATCGACCGGACGGACTGGATGGTTGACGGGGTGTGGCACGAGCTCATCCGCAACCGGGCCTGGGCCGAGCACACCGGTCGGCAAGCCACGCCGCCGGCCGACAACCTGATCCTCGACGGCGGGGGCCGCGCCTCGTTGGCGCAGATGGTCGCCGACACCGAACGCGGGCTGCTGCTGACGTGTCTGTGGTACATCCGGGAGGTCGACCCGGAGCGACTGCTGCTGACCGGCCTGACTCGAGACGGGGTCTACCTGGTCGAAGACGGCGAGGTCACGGGTGCGGTGAACAACTTCCGCTTCAACGAGTCACCTTTGGAGTTGCTGGGACGCATCACCGAGGTTGGCGCCACCGAGAAGGTGCTCTGCCGGGAGTGGAACGACTTCGTCAACCGGACGGCGATGCCGCCGATCCGGGTGCCGGACTTCAACATGTCGACGGTCTCCCAAGCGAGCTGATGCCGGGTCGGTCTCGCACCCGATCGGTCGGCGACGCAACTCCACCGTGGCGGACTTTCGCAGACCGCAGTCCGAACCAGCCCGACCCAACTCCGCCATGGCGGACTTTCGCAGACCCCAATCCGAACCAGCCCGACCCGACTCCACCATGGCGGACTTTCGCGGGCGCGGGCGGCTCAGGGCTCGCGCCGGGGTCCGCTGCCCTGGAGAAACACGCCGTCGCCGCCCGACGCGTGGGGTCGGAGCGCGACGACCACCCGAGTGGTCAGCGACG
>JAKDLH010000363.1 GCA_030452945.1 Microlunatus sp.
GGCCGAGCCGGCAGAATCCACCGTCTCAGCCGGCGGGACGGGTTCCGCGGGGGCGGGAATCGGCGGACCGGCCCGGCGAGTCGCTGCGCGTCGCCGACGTGGCGCCGGTGGAACCTCAGAACTGTGCGTATCACCCGCTGCCTGGGCGCTGGCCGACGTGGGGTTAGTGGGCTGGGCCGATGACGGCGTATCGGTGGTGTCGGGCTCGTGGTCGAGCATCCGGTCTCCTCTTGAATGCCCGTAGACATTCATCTCGTTCGCGGCGACGGTGAGAACCGCGCCGCGGAAGCCTGTGGCGTCGATGGCCGGACTCCGATCTCCCGCGGTCGATCAGGCCGTCACGGCCGATCGTCGCGGTGGAGATGGCTTCCCCCGTCGGACCCCGAGCTGTCACCTCGTGGGACGGGTAGTCATCGACGTGAGGTGCGGGTGCACCTCGAACCGAGATCGATTATCTCACACTGTCGAGAGATTAAGCTCCACTCGCCTCACAGCGGTTCGACGATGACTCCGGTCTCGTCCTCGAGGGTTCCCTGGGTCAGCCGGGTGAGTACGGGTGGCCGGGTCGGTCGCCAGCCCGCATCACCGTCGGCCAGGGCGGTCAGTACGTCGTCGGGACGGACCAGCGGGACCTGATGCGCGAGGGTGACGAGCAGACAGCCGGGCTGGATCTTGACGTCCCGGACGGCAGCGCGGACGTCGAAGGTCCGCAGCCCCGACTTGGTCATCCGGGACACTTCGACCGATGACCGGCCCAAGAACGACCGGATCGCGCGCTCAACATCTTCAACGCCCACGCCGACCACGTCGATCCGCCAGCGTGACCCGGTCAGCCGATCCGCGAGCGAGTCGCCGGGAGCGATCTGGGCGGCGACGACATCCAGCCCGGTGGGCAGCGCGGCGTCCAGTGCGACCCGCACCTGGTCAGGATCGCACGCGCTGGCCAGCCCGATCTCCAGGTACTCCGCCTCGCTGGCGGCACCGGTGGGCGAGGCGTTGGCGTAGGAGATCCTGGGGTGCGGTGAGAATCCGGACGAGTAGGCCATCGGCACTCGCGCCCGGCGCAAAGCCCGCTCGAAGGCCCGGGCGAAATCACGGTGGCTGGTGAAACGGGCGCGGCCGCGTCGGGCGTAGCGGATCCGCAGCCACTGCACCGGCGGGGGGTGCTGTTCCGGCGGGGTCCGAGGCGACACGCGGGGAGACTACAAGCCGCCGCGGATCAGTAGCTGCTCTGCGGGCCCGCTGCCGGAATGAATTGAGCGATCAGGGACTCCGAGCCGCGGGCGAGGAGGGCGACGTCGGCTCCGACGAGAACGAAGGCCGCGCCAGCGTCGAGGTAGGACCGCGCCACGGCCGGATCGAACGCGTTCACCCCGACTGGCTTACTTGCGGCGCGGATGGCCTCGAAGGCGCGATGGACAGCGGCGACGACGTCCGCGTGCGTCTGCTGACCTAACAGCCCCATCGAGGCGGCGAGGTCGGAGGGACCGAGGAAGACGCCGTCGACGCCGTCGACCGCAGCGATGTCGGCGGCGGCGTCGACGCCGGCGGCTGTCTCGATCTGCACGAACAGGGACCCGTGATCGTCGGCGTTCTCCAGGTAACCCTCGACCCGGTTCCAACGCGCGGAGCGAGCCAGTGCGCTGCCCACCCCCCGTCGGCCTCGCGGCGGATAGCGCACAGCCTCGACCGTCGCGCGCGCTTCATCGGCTGAGGAGATCATCGGCACCAAGAGGTTCTGAGCGCCGATGTCGAGCACCTGCTTGATCATGACGACATCACCGATCGGCACCCGCACCAGCGGCACCGAGGGGTAGGCGGCGACCGCCTGGAGTTGCCCGAGCACCGATTCCAGACCGTTGGGTGAGTGCTCCATGTCGATCAGCAGCCAGTCCAGTCCGGCGCCGGCGCAGATCTCAGCCACCAGCGGGCTGCCCGAACACACCCACATCCCGATCAGAGGTCGGGACGCCTCGGCCAGCCGGTCCCGGAACGTGGGCGCTACTCGAAGCGGCATGTGACGGTTCCCAGGTCCTTGTAGTCGGCCAGCACGGTGTCGCCGGGATGCACCCACATGGGTCGGGTGAACGAGCCGGCCAGCACGATCTCGCCCGGCTCGAGCCGGTCGTCGTGGTGGGCGAGCTTGTTGGCGAGCCAGGCGACGCCGACAGCGGGATGGTTCAGCACCGCCGCCGCGACTCCGGACTCCTCGATCGCCTCGTTGCGGTACAGCAGGGCCGACACCCACCGCAGATCGACCTCATCGATCGCCACCGGATTGCCGCCGTAGACCATGCCGCCCATCGCGGCGTTATCGCTGATCGTGTCCACGATCGTGCGGCCCCGCATCTCCAGCCGTGAGCTGAGGATCTCCAGCGCGGGCACGACGAACTCGGTCGCGCGCAGGACATCGAAGACAGTGGCGCCCGGGCCTTCGATCGCGGCCTTCAGCACAAAGGCCAGCTCGACCTCGATCCGGACATTGGAGAAGCGGTCGTGCGGGATGACCGCGCCGTTCTCGAAGACCATGTCGGCGAAAATCGCCCCGTAGTCCGGCTCGGTGATACCGGTCGCGGCCTGCATCACCTTCGAGGTGAGGCCGATCTTGCGACCGACCAGCCGGCGTCCGGCCGCGACACCTCGCCGGCGCCACTCGTTCTGTACGGCGTAGGAGTCCTCAATGGTCATGTCCGGGTACCGCGCGGTCAGCAGCGGCGCGGTCGTCCGGTCACGTTCGGCGGCGGCGAGTTCGTCGGCGATCGCCGCGATGGCGTCTGGTTCCAACATCAGAGCTGGTGACCCAGCTTGTACTCGCCCTGCTTGTACTCGGGCATCTCCTGATCGTCATCCTTGCGGGTGTAGGAGAATCCGTCCGCCCCGATCGTCACGGCCATCTCCGAGGTGTCGGTCCGCGAGACCACGGGTTGGGGATTGCCGTCGAGATCCAACACCAGCGAGGCATCGGTGTACCAGGACGGCACCACGGGGTTGCCCCACCAGTCGCGACGTTGGTTGTCGTGCACGTCCCAGGTCACCACCGGGTTGTCGGGATCGCCGGTGTAGTAGTCCTGGGTGTAGATCTCGACCCGGTGACCGTCGGGATCGCGCAAGTACAGGTAGACCGCGTTGGCCACCCCGTGCCGGCCGGGACCCCGCGCGATCGCGTCGGCGCGGCGCA
>JAKDLH010000050.1 GCA_030452945.1 Microlunatus sp.
AGGTGACCTCCAACGGTCGTGCGTGCTCGGCCGCCTCGAACCGCACAGGCGGACCATCGGCGGGTGCTTCTGGCAGTTTCAGGACAGCTCCGTCGAGGTGCACCGTGAACGCGGCGTCGTCTTGATGCGGCCAGATCCACGGCCAGTAGTGGTTGGAAAGCGCCAGGCGGATCGTGTTGCCCGGACTGAACTGGTGACCGACGGCCACCAACCGCACCTCAACCCATTCCGCCAGGTCAGGCGGCATGGGATCGTTGCGGTCCATCCCTCGACGCCGGGCGAGATTGAGCGCTCCTCGGGTGATAAGCGTCGACGTGCCGTCGGGGGCGACCTCGCAGAGCCGCGCGATCAAGGTGCCGTGGGGACCGTCACTGGCCACCTGCACCCGCAGCGTGGGACAACCGAGAACAGTCCTCGGGGCCGCACCGACGGGAAGGTCGAGACAGATACTGCGACCGTCCTCGGCCCGCTGATCCGGTGGCAGATCGGCGTCATTGCCGAAGGGGAAGTAGCGACCTGCGTCTTGACCGGTATCCCAGGGCGAGCGCACGCGCAGCATCGTGCGCCCTCCGAGGTTCTCGGCGCGGTCCAGCGACCATGAGACCGTACTCGGCGCGGTCGTCCATTCCGGGATCGCGAGCCACCGACCGGACTGTTCTTCCACGTAGGTGGCCGGCCTGGCCTCATGATTGATCCAGGCCCGTAGGTCGGGGTCGGACTCGACTCCGGTGTCCTCGTCTTTCAGCCACCGATCCCACCAGCGCAAAGTCTCCTGCAGAAACCCGATCTGCGGGCCGGGGGCAGCCCTCTCTCGATCGGGATAGTGGTGAGACCACGGTCCGATGATCCCTTTCCGAGGCGACCTCAGGTTTTCCAGCAGACGCAGCACCGTGTCGCGGTAGGGGTCAGCCCAGCCTCCCACGGCGAGGACGGCCGCTCGCACCCCCGAATAGTCCTCACAGACACTGCCCCGCCGCCAGTAGTCGTCGCGGGCCTGGTGGGCCAGCCAGATCGGGGCCAGGGGCACGATGTCGTCCAGCCGCGAGCGCCACTGCTCGATCCAATCGTCTCCCACCACCTCCGGACGGGGTGGCCGCGAGCCGAAGGCGAACATCGTCGCCGCCCAGGCCGCCATGTCGACACCGAGCACCGCGCCGCCGAAATAGTGCACGTCATTCCCGTAACGATCATCGCTGGAACAGACCGTGACGATGGCATGCAGGGCCTTGGGGCCACGCTGGGCCACCTGCAGAGCGTTGAACCCTCCCCAAGAGATGCCGAACATGCCGACCCGCCCCGTGCACCACGGTTCGTCGGAGAGCCAATCGATGACAGCTTCCGCGTCGTCGAGCTCCTGCTCTGAATACTCGTCGTCGAAGTGGCCCTCGGAGCTGCCCGTACCGCGGATATCGACCCGGACAGAGCAGTAGCCATGCAGCGCGTAGTACGGATGCCGCTCGCTGTCGCGGAGACTCGTCCAGTCGTCCAGTCGATAGGGGAGGTACTCCAGCAACACCGGCGCCGGCGTCTGGTCGACATCCGCCGGGAGCCAGGCGCGCGCATGGAGCCGGATACCGTCCGGCATCGGAATCCAAAGATCGCGGACGATCACGGAGTCCGCCGCGATGTCGATCTGGCGAACTCTCACAGGTCGGCGCCGACATCCGCCCTGACCAGATGTCCGCTGGCCACATCCACCATGGCCGCGGACGCGTCCACCCTCCGCACTCGCTGCTCGATGTCAACCGACGGGAGGCGTTCGACACCCGGCTCGACAACGGAGTCGAGCAGCGCTCGCGTGTAGGGATGACGCGGGTCATCCAGGATGGCGGCTGCCGGCCCCGACTCGACGACGTAACCCTCCTTCATCACCACGATGCGGTGGGCCACGCTTTTCACCACCGCCAGGTCGTGACTGATGAACAGGCAGGACAAACCGTGACGCTCCTGCAACTCGTCCAACAGCCGGAGCACGTCCGCCTGCACCGAAACGTCCAGCGCGGTGGTGATCTCATCGGCGATGAGCAGCCGCGGCTCGGCGGCGAGCGCTCGAGCGATGCCGATCCGCTGTCGTTGGCCACCGGAGAGCTGTCCGGGAACACGACGGGCGAACTGCTCGGTGAGGCCGACCTCGGTCAACAACGTGCCGACCCGCTGTTTGGTCTCGACTCGGGAGCGGGTCCGCTTGAAGAGTCGGAGCGGCCGGGCGACCGAGTCGCCGATCGAGCGTCGTGGGTTCAGCGCCAGATCTGCGTTCTGGAAGATCATCTGGACCGACCGGCGAACCACCGGTGGCCGCTTCCTGACCGGTTGCCGGAGGTCTTGACTCCGGTGGTCCGCTGCGGTGATCACGGCTTCGCCGTGCTCGACGCCGAGCAGTCCAGCGATGGCGTGGGCGACCGTGGATTTTCCACTCCCGGACTCGCCGACGATCGCCACGGTCTCCCCTTCGCGGATGTCGATCTGGAAATTCCGGACCGCCAGGCTGATCGCTCGTGGATAACGAATGTCAACGCCCACGCACCGCAGGAGAGTGGGAGCGTGATCGTCGAAGGGGATCGGTTCGGGCTCAGGTTCACCCGGGGCCGGATGGAGTCGGGGCGCGGCAGCGAGTAGCCGTTTGGTGTAGGCCGCCCGAGGGGCCGTCAACACATCGCGAGCCGCCCCGCGCTCGGTGGCGACACCCTTGTTGAGAACGATCACATTGTCCGCGATCGCCGAGACCACTCCGAGATCGTGGCTGACGATCAGGATGGACATGTTCAGGCGCTCGCGAAGCTCCTGGATCAGGGCCAGTACGGCTCCTTGGGTGATCACATCCAGGGCGGTGGTCGGCTCGTCCAGCACCATCACCTGCGGATCGGTGGCGATCGCCATGGCGATCGCGATCCGCTGCTGCTGTCCTCCGGACAACTCGTGCGGGTAGCGCTGGATGATCTCCTCCGGGGTCGGCAGTCGGACCAGATCCGCGAACTCCGCGATGCGCGCGGGGTCGTGTCTGAGTCCGTGCAGCTTCAACGACTCCTGGATCTGCCCCCCCACTCGCATCGACGGGGTGAGGGACTGCCCGGCGTTCTGCGGAACTATCGCCACCTGCCTTCCCCGCATGTCTCTAAGCTCCCGCTCGCCCAGGGTGAACATGTCCCGACCGAGGACGGTGACGGTGCCGTTATCGATTTTGGAACCGGGCCGCAGGTGTCCCAGGAGGGTGCGCGCGACCGTCGACTTCCCGCTGCCCGACTCGCCGACGAGCCCCACGGTCTCGCCTTCGTTGAGCGTGAAGCTCACGTCCTGGGCCACCACCACGTTGCGGTCTCCCGCACGGTAGGAGATAGTCAGATCCTGCACGACCGCGACCTGCTCGCCGAATCGCGAATCGATCAACGACGCTCCCGGTTGACTCATCACGCCACCCCGCGCATCGCTCGATCGACACCCAAGTACTTGCCGAGTCCATCGGCGGCGAGATTGAGACCGACGACGAGCACCGCGAGAGCGATGATCGGGGACAGCGTCCCCATCGGCGCGACGACGAGCGCCGTTCGATTCTCTTGGATCATCAGACCCCAGTCCGGGTTCGGTGGATTCACGCCGAACCCGAGGAACGACAGAGTCGAAACCAACAAGATGACCCAGCAGGCTCGCATCGCGTACTCGACCAGAATCGTGTCCAGGATGTTGGGAAACACCTCGCGGACGATGATGGGCAGCGACATTTCACCACGGGACTGCGCGGCGACCACGTAGGCGGAGCGCATCACCGGCCGTGCGGCGCCGCGGGTGACGCGAGCGACGGCTGGGGTATACACCGCGGCGATCGCCACGACGATGACCCAGGTCCCGCTCCCGAAGACCGACACGATCAACAACAACCACAAGACGGCCGGGACGGCGAGGACGGCATCGAGTACGCGGGTGATCGCACCGTCGATCCATCCCTCGTAGAACGCGGCGAGCGCACCAATAAGGGCGCCGAGCGCGACACAGATCGTGGTCGCCAGGACCGATACGACGAGGGCGAACCGGCCGCCGTACAGCGTCCGGGACAAGACGTCCCGCCCGTACGCGTCGGTGCCGAGCCAATGCGCCCAACTCGATCCCATCAGCGCTGCATCAGCGTTGCTGGCGATCGGATCGTACGGGCTGAGGACCGGCGACAACACCGCGAGGACGACCGTGATCACGACCATGGCGATCCCGACCAACGTGACCAGCCCAAGATCACTGGCGCTCCGCACCGTGGTAGCCAAGCTCATCCGCTCGCCTCGCTTGTCTTCGCTTCGAGGGCGGGATCGGGCCGCTGCCGCTTCGACGCTCGTCCAGAAGTCCGCTGACGCGGATCGAGCAGCAAAGCCAACAGGTCGGCGGCAAGGTTGACCAGGACGTACACGCAGGCACTGAGCAGCGCGATCGCCTGAAGGACGGGAAGGTCACGGGTGGACACCGAGTCGATCATCAGCTTTCCAACCCCCGGGTAGTTGAACACCGTTTCGGTGACCACAACACCACCGAGCAGCCAGGCGACATTGATCGAGATCACGGGGAGCACGGGCAGCATGGCCGTGGGAAGCACGTGCCTGAGCAACACCACACGGCGCTTGACACCCTTCAGCTCAGCGGTCGTGGCGTACTCGGTCGTCAGTCCATCGATGGTCGAAGATCGCGTCGAGCGGATGATGTAAGCAACCATCGAGAACACCAACGTCGCGATCGGCAGCCACATGGCCGGAAACAAGTCGGAAAAGCTCGCGGACGGGCCTTGCAACACGACTGCCGGGAAGATCGGTATCGCGATGGCGAAGACGATGATCAGCACCGTCGCCACCACGAACTCGGGAATGCTCATGGTGATCAGAGAAAGCACGGAGATGGTGTTGTCGGCGCGGCGACCCCGGCGCGCGGCGGCCCAGACGCCAAGCAGCACCGAAATGGCGATGCCGATGATCATCGCTGGGATGGCGATCAGCAGCGTATGCGTGAAGGCGGTCCACAAGGTCGTGGAGACCGGCTCCCCACTGACCAGGGAGGTGCCGAGGTCACCCCGGACAGCCGAGCCGAGCCAATCGAAGTAGCGGGTCCAGATGCCTTGATTCAGACCGAGTTTCTCGCGCAGCGTCTCCACCGCCTCGGGGGTGGCATTCTGACCGAGTAGCTGCTGAGCCACATCCCCAGGCAGGGCTTGGACTGCGAAGAAAACGAAAAAAGAGGCGAGAAAGAGCGTGATGATCGAAGCCAGGAGACGACGAACGACGTAGATCACTGGCTTTGAGCCTTCAGGCCGATGTTCAGATAGTCGAATTCGAAGCCATACTCGTCGTAATTGACGACCCGATCCGACAATCCCACAATCCGATCACCGAAGATCGGGGTCATGTCCGCACCGTCATCGACGATGATCTGTTGTGCGTCCTGGTACTTCGCTCGTCGGGACGTTTCGTTGGTGTCCGCTCGGGCGGAGTCCAGCACTTGGTCGAAGCGCTTGTTCGACCAGGCGGACTCGTTGTAGCTGGAGCCGGACCGAAAGACCTGGTTGAGCAGTTGGTCGACGGGCCGTCCCGTGTACCAGTAACTCACCATCAGCGGCTTGGACATCCACACGGAGGTGTAATAGGAGTCGGCTGACACACTCGTGATCTTGAGATCGATGCCCGCTTTCCGTGCCTGCTCCGCGTATGCGATCGCGATCGGGGTGAGGTTGGGCTCGTAGGCCGAGGTGTAGATGGCGACCTGCAGTCCGTCCTTCCCGGCCCGTTTGAGAAGTGCTCGTGCCCGGTCGGGGTCATAGGGACGCTGGCCGGGCGCGCGTGCCGCCATCGTGGGCGGTACCGGGTTGTCCCATCCGCCCGAGCCCGTGCCTTGGATCGCCGTTTGCAGCAGCGTCTCGGAGTCGTAACACAGCTTCATCGCTCGCCGCACCGTGGGGTCCTTGAACTCCTTCGACGTGGCCAGCATGGGGATCGTGTACCACTGGGCGTCCGGGACACGAGCCACCGTTGTGCCCCGGGACCCGATCACCACCCGAGCGGTCGCGTCGTCCATGTTGGTCTGGGAGAGCAAGTCCACTTGGCTGGACAGCAGCGAATTGACTCGGGCCGAGGTGTCTTGGATCGCGAAGAACTCGATCCGATCGAGCACGGGACGGCCGTCGAAGTAGTCCTCGTTGACCACCACACTGCCGGCGCCGGCGGGTCGGTAGGAGTCGAGCCGGAACGGTCCAGTGCCGATCCCGGTCGAACCGATCGTGGCCGCCGAACCCTGCGGGATGATGTAGCACTGATAGGCCGTGAGCAGCGAAGGGAACTCGGCGTTGGGCGTCTTCAGCCGGAACCGCACGGTCTGGTCGTCCACCGCATCGACCCGGTTCGGCCCGATCATTGTCAGCAGGGTTTCGGCCTGGGGTGAGGCGGTATCCGGGTCCAAGATGTGCAGGATCGTGTAACGCACATCTCGAGCCGTGAAGGGCTGGCCGTTATGGAAGGAAACCCCGGCTCGCAGCTTGAAGACCCATTGGGTCGCGTCGGAGTTGGTGGACCATTCCGCGGCCAGGTCCGGAATGGTGTTGCCTTTGATATCCAGCTTGACCAGACGGTTATAGAGCGCTCCGAGATACTCATACGCGGACAGTGAGCTGGCGGGATCGAGGGTTTCCGCCGCGCTGGCCGCAGGACGCGCTATCCGCATCGTTCCGCCCAGGGCGGGCTCTCCGCGAGCGGCCGACTCGGGCAAAGTCAGCGGAGGTGCGCCGCACCCGGCCAGTCCACCGACCGCTAACCCGGCCACGGCCCCTTGCAGCAGGGTGCGGCGAGTAACTAATTGCGCCATGCCTCACCACCCTCCTGACACCAACGCCAATGTGGTGGATTGTAGGGCACGGACCGTTTCCGACCCCTAACGTCAGCTCGAACGCGGCGCGGCGGCCAACATATGCGGTGGCGAAAGCCGATCACGTCCGTTAGAGTGGCATGTAACATTGCACACGATTCGGAGCATTTCTGATGTCCGCCACCACACCTCGCGCCCATCCGTGGCACGGCGTCCTCGTCGCCACGGCTCTGCCCTATCGCCCAGATCTCTCGGTCGACTTCGACGCTTACGCCGAGCACGTCCGTTGGCTCGCCGATTCCGGAGCCGACGGGGTAGCCCCCAACGGCTCCCTTGGCGAATACCCGGTGCTCACCCCCGACGAGCGAGCCCGGGTCGTCGACACCGCCGTCGAGGCGGCCCCGGAAGGCTTCGTCGTGATGCCGGGCGTCGGGGCGTACGGCGCCCTGGAGGCGCGCCGCTGGGCCGAGCAGGCGGCCGAGGCGGGGGCTCAGGTGGTGATGGCCCTGCCGCCCAACTCCTATCGGGCGGACGAGCGAGCCGTCGTCGAGCACTTCCGCGAGATCGCCAAGGCGGGGCTGCCGGTTACGGCCTACAACAACCCGATCGACACCAAGACCGACCTCACCCCGCAGCTGCTGGCCACGCTCCACGCCGAAGGCCTGATCGTCGGGGTGAAAGAGTTCACCGGGGACGCACGGAGGTCGTACGAGCTCGCCGAGCTGGCCCCCGATCTCGACCTGATGATCGGCACCGACGACTCGGTGCTCGAAGTCGGCTTGGCCGGTGCCAAGGGCTGGGTGGCCGGCTACACCAACGCCTTCCCGAAGGCGACCATGGAGCTGTACGAGGCGTGCGTGGCCGCCGATCTCGAGCGGGCGCTGCCGCTGTACCGCCAACTGCACGCCCTGATGCGCTGGGATTCCAAAACCGAGTTCGTGCAGGCGATCAAGCTGTCGATGGACATCGTCGGCCGGTTCGGCGGTCCCTGCCGACCGCCCCGTCAGCCACTGCTCCCCGAGCAGGAGCAGACGGTGCGTCGGCTGACCGAGGCCGCCGTCGAGTCGGGGTTGACCTGAGCCCAGACTCTTTGGGACAGGAGGAGATCTGTGCGTAGCCGCCGAGTCCTGCACGCAGTCGACTCCCACACCGAAGGGATGCCGACCCGGGTCATCGTCGGGGGGGTCGGCGCGATGCCCGGCGTCACGATGATGGAGCGGCGCGCCTGGTTCCTGGCCCACAGCGACGATCTGCGGACGCTGCTGATGTACGAGCCGCGCGGCCACGCGTCGATGTCGGGGGCGATCCTGCAACCGTCTACTCGCCCCGATGCCGACTGGGGCGTGCTATTCATCGAGGTGTCCGGCTGCCTGCCGATGTGCGGTCACGGCACGATCGGGGTGGCCACGGTGCTGGTGGAGACGCAGATGGTGCCGGTGACCGAACCGGTCACCTCGATCCGGCTGGACACCCCCGCTGGTCTGGTCATCGCCGACGTGGCGGTCGTGGACGGCTCGGCCCGCTCGGTCACCATCCGCAACGTCGCCTCCTACGTCGATCGGTTGGACGCAGAAGTTGCGGTGCCCGGCCTCGGCCCCGTCGGCTACGACCTGGCCTTCGGTGGGAACTTCTACGCGATGGTGGAGTTGGCCGCTCTCGGGCTCCCGTTCGACCGCGCGCAGAAGGGGCTGCTCTTGGAGGCAGGCTTATCCATCATGGCCGCCATCAACACCACCAACCGGCCGGTCCACGTACAGGACCCCAACATCACCGGCTGCCGCCACGTCGCGCTGATCGCACCCGGGTCTGACGGTCGCCACTCCCGGCACGCCATGGCCATCTACCCCGGCTGGTTCGACCGGAGTCCGTGCGGCACTGGCACCAGCGCCCGAATGGCCCAACTGCACGCGCGCGGCGAGCTGGAACTGGGAGCCGATTTCCTCAACGAGTCCTTCATCGGCACCCGGTTCGTGGGTCGCCTGGTCGGGCAGACCGCGCTCACCGACACCGTCACCGCGGTGCTGCCGACGATCACCGGCCGGGCTTGGCTGACCGGCACCGCTCAGTACTTCCTCGAACCCGACGACCCCTTCCCGGCCGGCTTCCTGCTGTGACGCCGCCTGCGGTAAGACCAGATCTGCGGCTGACCGCCGGGGAAGCGGCCATGCTCGCCGGGCGAGCAGGCGAAGCCGCTGCGATGTGCATGCGGATCGTCACCGGGGTGGCCCGAGCGTCCGGCGCGGAGCGGTTGCAGCCGGTCGTCTCGGCCCACGCGGACGGCTGTCTCTACCACGGCGTCGCCGGCTTGGACTTCACCGAACGGCTGGTCGAACTCGGCGGGAAGGTCGCCGTCCGCACCACCTTGAACGTCGGCTCCCTGGATCTGCTGCATCCAGGTCTGGTGCGAGCCGATCCGACCCTGGCCACCAACGGCCGGCGCCTGATGGACGCTCATGTCGCCCTCGGTTGTGAGCAGACTTGGTCCTGCGCCCCGTACCAGTCCGGTCACCGACCGGCCCGCGGCGCTCACGTCGCCTGGGCCGAGTCCAACGCGATCACCTTCGTCAACTCCGTGCTCGGGGCCCGCAGCGACCGCTACGGCGACTTCCTCGACATCGCCGCCGCCATCACCGGCCGGGTCCCCTACGCCGGGTTGCACCGTGACCAGGCCAGGCGGGCCACGATGGTCCTGGATTTCTCGGCCGTGCCGGAACGGGTGCTCGCACACGACGCGGCCTGGCCGGCCATCGGCGCCTTCTTGGGCGCGCGCGCCGGCACCCGGGTCGCGGCCCTCACCGGCCTGCCCGGTGATCTGGCTGACGGTGGAGTGACCGAGGATCGGCTCAAGGCCCTCGGTGCGACGGCGGCCTCCTCGGGCGGGGTCGCGCTCTTCCACGTGGTCGGGGTGACCCCAGAAGCCCCGACCCTCGACGCCGTCCTGGTCCCCGGCGCGCCGACGGTATCAGTGCGGGCCGGCGACCTCCGGGCCGCCCGCGACCAGCTCAGTACCGCCACCGGGGACCGGTTGGACGCAGTCAGTCTCGGCACCCCGCACTTCTCCTTGGCCGAGTTCGCCGCACTCGCCGACGAGCTCCTCACCGGCCCGGTCTTCTGCCCGTCGGTCGACGTCTACGTATCGACCAGCCGCGGCGTGCTCGCGCTGGCCGAGCAGGCCGGCTACCTCGCGCCGGTGCTGGCCTCCGGGGCCCGGATCCTCACCGACACCTGCACCTACGTGACCCCCGTGCTCTCCGACCACGTCTCAGTGGCGATGACAAACTCCGGCAAATGGGCCTGGTACGCACCGGCCAACCTCGGCGTCGACACCGTGCTGGGTAGCCTTCGTGAATGCGTCGCCTCGGCGCGCGCGGGAAAGGTGGTCCGCGATGACCGACTCTGGGCAGATTGAGTCTGGGCAGATCGAGTCTGGACAGATTGAGCTGACCGGGCGCTCGCTGCATCCCGGCCGAGCCGACGCCCCGTTGATCCAGTTGGAGCAGCCGCTGTCCTTCTGGGGTGGGGTCGATGCGGCCGGCACGGTGGTCGAGGCGCGACACCCTCAGTACGGGATCCGTCTGGCTGGAGCGGTCGTGGCGATGCCAACCGGGCGCGGATCCAGCTCGTCGACCGCCGTCCTGGCCGAATTGATCCGGGCCGGCACGGCACCGGCCGGGCTGCTGCTGGCCGAGCGCGACACCATCTTGGTGACTGGCGCGCTGGTCGCTGCCGAGATTTACGGTCGGTGGATGCCGATCGTCGAGCTGTCCGACTCCGATTTCTCGCGGCTGGCGACGGGCCGGGCGGTCGCCCTCACTGCCGGTCTTGCTCCCTCACCGGTCCAGGTCCGCGTGGACTCATGCACAGACACTCCCGAGAGGATCCGCTCGTGACCGACACCCTGCCGTACCTGGACGCGTCGGCGGTCTTCGACCTCGGCTGGGCGGGAGCCGTGTCGGCGGTCGAGCGGGCCATGCTCGGCGGACTGGACCCGGCCGGCGCGCTATCGCGCTCGATTGTCGAACTCGGTCACGGTCAGCTCCTGACCATGCCGGCCGAGACCGACACCGCCGTCGGGGTGAAGCTCACCACGCTGGCGCCCGACAACCCCGCACAGGGTCGGCCACGGGTCCAAGCGCTCTACGTGCTCTACGACCCAGCGACCCTGACACCGGTCGCTCTGATCGACGGCACCGCGTTGACCACTCTGCGCACTCCGGCCGTATCCGCCGTGGCGGTGAAGTATCTCGCCCGGTCGGACGCGACCACGATGGTCGTCTTCGGTTCGGGACCGCAGGCCTGGGGACACGTGGAGGCATTGCGTGCGGTCTTGCCGGTGTCCGAGGTGGTGGTGGTGGGACGCGATCCAGACCGCACGCGCCAGCTGGTCGAACGGCTGGGACGCAGCGGTCTGTCGGCTAGCGGCGGCGATGCTGACGCGGTCGGCACGGCGGACGTCGTGGTCTGCGCCACCACCGCCGCGGAGCCGGTCTTCGACGGCTCGGCCCTGCGCAAGGACGCGTGCGTGGTCGCCGTCGGATCTCATCAGCCCTCGGTTCGCGAACTCGACGACACAGTCATGGGTCGAGCTGAACGCATCGTGGTCGAAACGACTGAGGCCGCCGTCCGGGAGGCGGGGGATGTCATCCTGGCGATCGAGTCCGGCGTGATCAGCGCGTCCGATCTGATGGATTTGGCCGTGGCCGTACGGTCGCCGCGGCCAACGGGTCTCTCGGTGTTCAAGGGGGTCGGCATGGGCTGGCAGGATCTCGTGGTCGCCGAGGCGGTCGCCGAGCGATGGCCCGGCGGTAGCGCGGACAGGTGATGCCAGCCTCGCCATGACAGAGGCTGCGTCACCCGTTGCGCAGCTTCATCGCCCACTAACCCTTAGGCTCAAGTCGGAGCAACAGCAGCAGCGGCGGGCTGGCGTGGTTCGAGCAGCAGTGCCGCGGCGGCGAAGAAACACAAAGCGCCGATGAACGTGCCCCACGAGGCCAACGTCACGTCCTGGGCGGTACCGGCCGGCGTGATGATCGAGCCCACGGCTGAGACGCCGAAGGCGACCGAACCAAGAGTGCCGATCCAGGTGCTGAGCCAATCCCTCGATCGGGGTGCCCACATCTGCTTCTGGCGGAACAGAACAAGGACGGCGAATCCGCTGCTGATCAGGAAGGCCGCCGAGCCATCGGCATCGGGTCCCCACACATACTCTTTGACAGCAGTGATCGACGTCGCGTGCAGCGCAGCGCTGGTGCTGACGTTGAACAGCAGGGTGCCGACGAACTGCGTCGCGGCCGACAGCCACAGTGCACGAACGGCCAGCGGTCTCGAGGACCCGGTCACCGTAGCCGGGCCACTGAGACCGAGCTGGATGAAAGCCGCGATGGTGAAGAACCAAGCACCCACAAAGAACGAGATGTTGGCCCCGGTGGTGCCCAACCACCCGGAGACCACCGGAGCTGAGCCGACCGCGAACAGGGTCGACCCGATCATGAACCCCCAGCACTGGCCTCGTAGGGTCGCGCCGACCTCGACCACCTTCGTCTTCGGCACCGGCATCACCCTCCACAGCGTGACCGCTCCACCGCGTCACCAACTGTCAGTGCGCGAACGCCTGGCGCGGGGGAGTCTGCGAACTCCTCAGATCGGCGACGACCTCCTTGATCGCCTCCGCGAGCTTGTAGGCCAGATCGCCACTGAAGCCCTCCCGGACGACGACGCGCAGCACGGCCACGTCCGTCGCGTTGTCCGGCATCGTGTAGGCGGGCACCTGGAATCCGCGGGCTCGCAACCCGTGCGAGATGTCGAAGACGGTGTATCCCGGGTCGCCAACGAGCTGGAACGACAAGACCGGGATTGCGCTGCCATCGGTGATCACCCGCATGTTGTCGAGCTTCGCGATCTCCCCCGACAGCATGGTCGCCGTGTCTCGCAGCGAGGACATCACCGTCCGGTATCCCTCCCAACCGAGACGGATGAAGTTGTAGTACTGGCCGATGACCTGGTTGCCCGGGCGGGAGAAGTTGAGCGTGAACGTCGGCATGTCACCGCCCAGGTAGTTCACCCGGAACACCAGATCCTCGGGCAGATACTCCGGGGACCGCCAGACCACGAAGCCGATGCCCGGATAGGTCAGACCGTACTTGTGGCCGCTGACGTTGATCGACACGACCCGGGGGATCCGGAAATCCCATTGGAGATCGGGTTGGAGGAAGGGAACGACGAAGCCACCGCTGGCGGCATCGACGTGCAGCGGCACGTCCGGTCCGTCCACAGCCAGTTCGTCGAGCACGGCCGCGATCTCGGCGACCGGCTCTAGCTCTCCGGTGAAGGTTGTTCCCAGGATGGCCACCACGCCGATGGTGTTCTCGTCGACGGCCTCTCGGACTTGTTCGGGAGTGATGACGTACCGGCCTTCTTCCATCGGCAGGTACTTGGGCTCCACATCGAAGTATCGGCAGAACTTCTCCCACACGACCTGCACGTTGCTGCCGAGCACGAGGTTCGGGGTCGCCGTGTCTTTGCCCGCCGCCCGGCGTGCGGCACGCCAGCGCCACTTGAGGGCGAGCCCGGCCAGCATCACGGCCTCGGATGATCCGATCGTCGACACACCGGTCGCCGAGCTGGGATCGGTCTCGGAGAGCCCGTCGGCGTGAAACAGCGCCGCGACCATGTTGACGCAGCGAGTCTCGATCTCGGCGGTCTGCGGGTACTCGTCCTTGTCGATCATGTTCTTGTCGAAGGTGTCGGCCATCAATTGGCCGGCCTGCGGATCCATCCACGTGGTCACGAACGTGGCGACGTTCAGGCGAGAATTCCCGTCCAGCATCAACTCGTCGTGGACGAATCGGTAGGTCGCGTCCGGATCGGTGCTCTCGGCGGGCATCCGCAGCGCCGGGATCGGGTCGGTGCCGAGGCGGCCGGAATAGGCTGGCGAGATGGATCCGGAAGGATTGGTGGTGTGGTCGTTGACCATTGAGATCTCCTGTCTTGGGGCTGGCCGCATGACTTTGGCGGCGGCTTGACGTGGGGGTGACCGTCGCACATTGGCGTCGGCAATCGTGTTCAACCGATCAGGTCTGGTGTGCGGTGCCTACCTGATGCAGACCTCGCTCACTCAGACCTTCTCGGAGGCTTCGACAACGGCGTTCTTGTGGACGAGTCCACCCTTGACAATGACCAATAGGTTCTTCTCTGGATCCGTCAACAAAGAGAGGTCCTCCGCCGGGTTCCCGTCGACCAGAAGCACATCTGCCCAGGCGCCTTCAGTGATGACGCCGAGCGGAGCGGCGCGATAGGTGTCGCGTTCACCGGCCAGGCGGAACAGTCTCGCGTTCTGCGACGTCAACATGCGCAGTGCGTCAATGTTGCTGAAATAATCACCGAGTCGTGCGGTCATCTCGCTCTGACGGTGGGCACCTTGCGGCTCGAGCAGCAGATCGGTACCCCAGGCCAGCTTGACGCCGTGCTTGCTGGCGAGTTCGTAAATGGTCGGAACCGCCTCGCAAATCTGACGGTCCTTGCCGGCACGATCCGGATCCGGATAGTGGTGGTCGCCCAACCCGAAGGGCTGCATTGACAGCCACACGTCGCGTTCAGCGAGCATCGCGACCGTTTCCTCATCGGCGAAATGTCCGTGCTCGATGGATTTGACGCCGGCCTGGACAGCACGCCGGATCCCGGTCACGTTGTAGACGTGTGTGGCCACGTAGGTGCCGTAGTCCTCGGCCGCGCTCACAGCCGCCCTGATCTCCTCTTCGGTGAACTGCACGGTGTAGAGCGGGTCATACGTCGACGCCGCTCCCCCACCAACCATGAGCTTGATCTGCGAGGCACCCTTCTTCAGCTGCTCGCGAACGGCGGCCAGGACGCGTTCTGGCCCATCTGCGACCCGCATGAAACCAACCGACTCTGCTCGCGACTGGGTCCCGCCGAGTGCGGTCGGAGTCTCATAAACGAAGCTGAAATCACCATGCCCGCTCGACTGAGAAATGGCAGCCTGGCTCGGATAGATGCGTGGACCTGGAAAGGCTCCCCGGTCGATAGCCGCCTTGATACTCGCGGTGTCACCAGCCATGTCGCGCACCGTGGTGAAGCCGCGCAACAGCATGCGCTTGGCCTCAGCGAGGCCATTGATCGCCAGATGACCTTCCGTTCCGGTGATGAAATCCATAAAGGTGTTGGCGTTGCCAACCAAATGCACGTGAGCGTCGCTCAGCCCAGGCATGAGCACCCGGCCCTCACCGTTCACAACCGTGGTTCGTTGGCCCGGAGCGTCCCCAATGGGTGACGACGACACACCGGTAATCCTGTCGTCCTCGATCAAGACGTCCCCTTGGACGATTTGCTCGGATACGCCGTCGAAGATCTTGACATTCTTGAAAATCAACCGGTCAGCCTCACTGGGACCCGGCATAGTCGCTCGCCCACCTCTCGCCTAAAAATCAACTCGGGCGTGGCCGCCTCGAAGCACGTGGGCCTCAGTATGCCAGAATCCTCACCCGAAGCCATATCAACCGTGACAGCACCAATCGCCGGACGGTAGG
>JAKDLH010000364.1 GCA_030452945.1 Microlunatus sp.
AGCGGGTGTGGTGGGGCAGCGAAGTGTCGAGCGGTTCGGACCGCGGCTGCCCTATCTGTTGAAGGTGCTCGCGGCTGGGCAGCCGCTCTCGCTGCAGGCGCACCCGTCCCGGGCACAGGCCGAAGATGGCTTCGCCCGCGAGGAGCGGGACGGGATCGAACTCTCGGCACCGCACCGGCTGTACCGCGACGACTGGCCCAAGCCGGAGATGATGGTCGCCCTCGGAAACGTCGACGCCCTGTGTGGGTTCCGTGAGCCCGACCAGACGTACGCGCTGTTCGTCCAGCTGGGCGTCGCCGGCGCCACCGACCTCGTGGCCGGCTTGCAGGCCGGTGGCGCCGAGGAGCTACGGCGCGTCTTCGGTCGGGTTCTCAGCCTGGCCGAATCCGATCGGGAGGTGGTCGCCCAGGTGGTGACCGCTGCCGCTGAGCACCTCGAGGCCGCCGACGGAGCCGGCGACCCCGCGTTCGCGGGGTTCACCCGGACCGCGGTGGAGCTGGACGAGCACTATCCCGGAGATCCGGGGATCCTGGCGGCCCTGCTGATGAACCGGCTCGGCTTCGGTCGGTTCCAGGCCGTTTACCTGCCGGCGGGCAACCTGCACGCGTATCTGCACGGGATCGGGGTGGAGATCATGGCTAACTCCGACAACGTGCTGCGCGGTGGTCTGACCCCCAAGCACGTGGACGTCGAGGAGCTGCTGACGGTCGTCGACTTCGCCCCCGGGGTGCCTGACCTGGTGCCGGTGGTGGCGGAGTCGGGCTCGGTGTGGCGTTACGACACCCCGGCTCCCGAGTTCGCCCTGTGGCGGATCGAGCCGGGGTCGGCTGAGGCTGTGGTGCCGGCACCATCGACCGGTCGGATCCTGCTCGTGGTCGAGGGGGCGGTGGAAATCACCGACGCTTCGCGCACGTTGCGGTTGGGCCGTGGGGAGGCGATCTACGCCTATCCCGGCGACCGGTTGACCGTGCGGGGCGACGGCGTCGCCGTGGTCGCGGGGCCAGGCCTCGAAGTGACCCGACCCGAGTGATCCTTGGTCGTCAGAGATGCTGGATCGTCAGAGGCACTGGCGGCTGCCCGTGGGGAACACCCGCAGCTCCCTGAGCAGGAAGTGACTTTAGTCCTCGCCCCAGTCGTCGTCCTCGTCCCAGGCTCGGTTGTTTTCCTCGATCTTCGCCAACGCCTGCTCCGCCTCGTCGCGGGTGGCGTAGGGGCCGAGTCGATTTACCGCCTTGGTGTCGTTGTCGTCGGTGATCACCGACTTGGTCAACAGGTCGTACCAGAAGTGCTTCTCCGCCATGAGGTGACGCTACTCCGTACGCTTTGGTGCTGTGACCGGCATCCGACCCGCCTCGATCTCACCGGCCCGACCGGTGCCAGCCTCGATCGCCCGACCTCCCTACGTCGGTCGAGCGGCGCCTGAGCCATACCGCGGCTCTCACATGCAGACCACCGAGACGATCGAGCGGATGCGGGTGGCCGGGCGGATCGCGGCTCGGGCCGCCCGGATGGGTGCGGCTGCGGTCACCCCCGGGGTCACGACCGACACCCTGGACGCGGTCGTACACGAGTATCTGCTCGACCAGCACGCGTATCCATCGACCCTGGGCTACCGAGGCTTTCCGAAGTCGTGCTGCACCTCGGTCAACGAGGTGATCTGCCACGGCATCCCCGACGCCCGTCCACTCCAAGACGGGGACCTGGTCAAGATCGATGTCACCGCCTACCTCGACGGCGTCCACGGCGACACCTGCATCACCGTCTGCTGCGGCGAGGTGGACTCCGAGACGCGACTGCTGACCGAACGGACCGAGGAGGCGCTCCACCGGGCGATCAAAGCGGTCAAACCGGGCCGCCAGGTCAACGTGTTGGGTCGAGTGGTGGAGAGCTACGCGAAGCGCTTCGGCTACCACGTGATCCGCGACTACACCGGTCACGGGGTGCACACCAGCTTCCATTCCGGTCTGATCATCCCGCATTACGACGACCCGTCCTGCGACACCGTGATCGAGCCGGGCATGACGTTCACCATCGAACCGATGATCGCCCTCGGCACCCACGAGTGGCAGATGTGGGACGACGGCTGGACGGTGCTGACCGCCGACGGATCGACCTGCGCCCAGTTCGAGCACACCATCGCGGTGACAGCCACCGGAGCGGAGATCCTGACCGGATAGCCCTGGATTGGATCGCGCTTCTTGCCGTGGGCATCCACGCGGCTCGCGGGGTCCGTCAGGGCTGCGTGTCTTGCCCATGGCAGGATCACACCAGGTCGAGTTATCACTGACCGGCTGATACCACTACGGTGTCTGGTCTAGTCCCTAGGAGGGCCGCCGATCGTGAACTCGACCCCTGACGGGCTCCCCGGCCACCCGCCAGCGGTACCGGTGTTCTTCTTGTCCGACAGCACCGGCATCACCGCCGAGTCGATGGGCAACGCCCTGCTGATCCAGTTCCCGGACCTGCGGTTCGAGCGACGGGTCATCCCGTTCATCACCACGGTCCAGGAGGCGCGGAAGGTGGTGACAATCCTGGATGCGGCGATGGACGGTCCAGTCAGACCACTGGCCTTCTCCACCATCGCGATCACTCAGATCCGCGACGTACTCCACGAATCCCGCTGTCCGTTGATCGACTTCTTCGATCTGCACATGGATCGGGTGGAGGCCATCTTGGGTCAGCAAGGCCAGCGGGTCGCTTCGCGGCTGCACGGTCTCGGTGACGTGAAGCGTTACAACGTCCGAATGGCGGCCGTCGAGTACGCCATTGAGCACGACGACGGTCAGAGCCTGCGGGCGCTGGGCAAGGCCGATGTAATCCTGCTCGCGCCCTCACGCTGCGGCAAGACCCCCACCACGATGTATCTCGCCCTCCAGCACGGGATCTTCGTGGCCAACTACCCACTGGTGGAAGAGGACTTCGACACCAACGAGTTACCCCGCCCGATCCGGCATCTGCGCGACCGCTGCTTCGGCATCACCACCACTCCCGCTCGGCTGTCTCAGGTGCGCAACGAGCGCAGAGCCAACTCCCGGTACGCGTCGCTGGAGCAATGCACCTTCGAGCTTCGTCGGGCCGAGGCTCTCTACCGCATCCACCGGATCCCCTCGGTCAACTCCTCGGCCAAGTCGGTGGAGGAGATGTCCACGGTGATTCTGC
>JAKDLH010000051.1 GCA_030452945.1 Microlunatus sp.
CGCGAGCGCGTGCCGCCAGGCCGCAGGCCAGTCCGTCATCAAGGACAGCGCGTAGATCTGCACCTTTGGGCATAGCGCACAGGCCAGCCGAGCCAGGGGTCGAGCCCAACGGGGCCGAGGGAGTTGCATGTCGGGTGAAGAGCACCGCGTCGAAGGCCGGGAACGCGGTCACCGATGCGGCGTGGGCAAGATCAGCCCCAGACCGATCGGACCCGGACAGATCGGACCCGGACAGATCGGATCCAGACAGATCGGTTTCGGCCAGCGTCTCCACGTTCGCCCGCACCAGGATCACGTTTCCCCACTCGCGACGTTCCACCCGCCGGGCCGCCTGGGCCAGCATCTGTGCACTCAGATCCACCCCGACGATCCGCCCGTCTGCACCGATCGACTGCTTCAGCAACTCGAAGTTCAACCCGGTGCCGCAGCCGATGTCGAGCACCCGGTCGCCGGGCCGCAGGTCGAGCGCGTCGATGCCGACCTGACGGCCCAGTCGGTAGACCGGCTCCCCGGAGACCAGGTCGTACGCAGCGGCGACGCTGGCGTAGCGGTCAGGCCATCCCATCGGGCTCCTCCCCGGGCATCGGCTCTGGGAACCTACTCGACGGTGGCAGGCTGGCGAGCATGCACCCCACAGGACAGCCGGTGAGCGCCGAGTCGAGCGAGGACACGACGTGGGACCTGCTGGTCGTGGGCGGTGGCACCGCGGGACTGGTCAGCGCGCACACGGCCGCCGGCTTCGGCGCACGCGTGCTCCTGGTGGAGCGGGCGCGGACCGGGGGTGACTGCCTGTGGACCGGCTGCGTGCCCTCGAAGGCGCTGCTCGCCTCGGCGTCGACCGCCGCCCGGGCCCGCGACGGGGGCAGGCTCGGGATCGACGTCAACGGGGTCTCAGTCGACTTCGCGAGGGTGATGGCCCACGTCCGGGCAGCCATTCAGACTATCGAGCCGGTCGACTCAGCTGCGGCCTTGACGGCAGCCGGGGTCGAGGTCCAGACCGGTGAGCTGAGCTTCACCGGCCCGTGCAGCGCCACCGTGGACGGTCAGCCGGTGAGGTTCACCCAGGCGATCGTCTGTACGGGGTCGTCGCCGGAGATCCCACCGATCCCGGGTCTGTCCGAGGTCGGGCCGTTGACCAGCGACTCGATCTGGGATCTCGAGGCGCTGCCCGCTCGGCTCGCGGTGCTCGGGGCCGGGAGCGTCGGCTGTGAGCTGGGACAGGCGTTCGCCCGGCTCGGCTCGACGGTCACCATCGTGGCGGAGTCTGGGCGCATCCTCGACCGGGAGGATCCCGAGGCGGCGCAGCTCGTCGCCGCGTCTCTGGCCCGGGACGGAGTGACCCTGCGCACCGGGACTCGGGTCGTGCGGGTGACCTCGCGGACCAGCTCCCACGTGCTGGAGTTGCAGGACGGCACCGAGGTCGGTTTCGATCAAGTGCTGGTCTGTGCCGGGGTCCGGCCCGAGACAGGTGGTCTGGGTCTGGATCGCGCCGGCGTCGAGCTCGACGAGCACTCCTACGTCCGCGTCGACAGCCGGCTGCGTACCACCAATCCCGATATCTGGGCCGCCGGCGACGTGACTGGTCGCGCCCGGTTCACCCATACCGCCGGCGTCGACGGCAGTGTGGCCGCGAGCAATGCCGTCCTGGGGCTCCGCCGGCGGATCGACACCACCGTGCCGCGAGTCACCTTCACCGATCCGGAAGTGGCCGCCGTCGGCCTGGGTACCGGGTCCGCCGCTAGCGAGTCCGGTCGACACGTCGTGGTCCGTGACCACGCACACCTCGACCGGGCGATCACCGAGTCCGACGTCGACGGCTTCACCAAGCTCGTCGTCGACGCAGGCGGCCGGGTCCTCGGCGCCACCGTGGTCGGGCCGCGGGCCGGAGAGTCGCTGGGGGAGCTGAGTGTCGCGGTACGCCACGGTCTGCGCACCCGGGATCTGGCGGCCACAACGCACGCCTACCCGACCTACAGCGACGCGGTGTGGAACGCCAGCGTCGACGACTTTCAGGCCCGTCTCCGGCGTCCCGGACTGTCGCACGTCCTTGCCGTCCTCGTCGCCGGCCGACGTCGCTGGGTCAGGTCCTCGGTTCGAGCCAGGCTCGTCCAGGCCAGCAGGCGCTAGCTGTGCGAGGCCTTGCGTCGGCCCACACCGAAGAGATCACCGGTATGCACCGACAAGCGGTCATCTAGGTCAGAGTCGAGACCAGAATCGATGCGACGACGACTGAGGACAGGGTGACGGTGGTGAAGCCGCCGATGAGCATCGGAGTGTAGATATCGTTCATGATCGCCTCCTCCTCACGCTCATCCGCCCCGACCGACCGGCTGATTTCCTGACACAGCATGTAGTCGGCCGGGAACCCGAACAGTGCGGTCAACCCGACTGGCATCCCCTTGAGGGGATCCCACCCGATCACCCGCGACGCGAAGCCGGCGAACAGGACAATCCCGATGACTGCGGCGGCGATCACCACCATGGCCGGGACGAACGACGCCACGACCAATCCCCAGCTGGCCGTGGACATCGACGCGAGGACGACCATGATGATGATTGGCATGAAGAAGCCGAAGGCGTTGGCCTTGAACAGGGTGGAACTGGGCAGGATCCCCGCCGCGTGCCCCACCACGCCGACCACCAACGCCCACACTCCGGCGTTGATCCCGGTGAGGTCGCCCAACACGATGGCGATCCAGGCGAAAGCGAAGACCAACGCGATCAACACGGTGCTCTCCTGGTAGCGCTCGGGGATGAGCGAGCGACCCAGACGCGTGGGGGCGGACTCGGTGATGTTCTCGTCGAGGCCAACCGCTTCTGGATCTTGAATTTCCACTTTGGCCGCGCTGGTCTCCGCGAGTTGGGCGTGGCCGACGAGGGCCGGTACGGCGGCGGCGTACCCCCCGGCGGCCCGTTGCTTGACGACGTACTTGCGCAGCATCGTGTTGGCGATCGGCATCCCCACTAGGCTTTGGATGGCGAGCACGAGGGCGGGGATGACGATCAGATCCGGGCGACCGATCTGCTCCAGGGCGCTGCTGGTGATGAGGAAGGCGATGATGCCGCCGGCCGCGGTGCCCGCCCCGGCCACGGCGGTCTCGTAGTCGTAGACGACCGTGACGATCGCGATGACCAGGCCCACGATGCCGATCACCCCGGCCACGCCGATGACGATGCCCTTCCACTGCTCGCGGATCCGGGTCAGCGGGATCATCGTGCCCATGTGGACGATCGTCGCGGGCACGATGATGGCGGCGATGGCGGAGAAGCCGGAGTTCTTGACCAGCTCGGGCGGGACGACCCCGATCCACATCAGGATGAGGAAGAGCAAGATCGCGGTCAGCATCGCCGGAATCCAGGCTCTGGACACAATCGAGAGGAGCTGGGCGATGGCGATGATGACGAGCAAGGCGACGGTGGCGGCAATGGCGCTGGTGAACATCGGTACGGCCTTTCGCGGCTGGCGTACGGCCTGATTCGAAGAGTCAGACGCGAGCACGAATCAGAATTGGGAGACGCCGTCCTTGTAAACGGCGGCGATCTTGCGGTCGAGGTCAACGAGATGGCTGGCGTCGGTCAGACGCCGATCCAGCAGCACGGCATCCCCGACCGAGCCGACGTTGAGAGCGCCGTAGCCACCCGGTCCGATGAAAGCCCCGGCGTCGGAGGTGGCGGCCCGCAATGCCTGCTCCAGTGACATCCCGATCTGCGTCATCAGGTAGATCTCTTCGAGATTCGATCCGTGTGGACCTACCCCGGTGTCGGTGCCCATGGCGATCGGCACCCCAGCGTCGAAAGCATGGGCCACGGCGGCTCGATGGATGTCGACGACTGCTTTGGCCTTATCCACGACGTTCGCTGGCAGGGCGGATCGGGGCCGCTCCGAGGCGCGCACCACCCACAAAGGCGCGATCAGGGTCGGGACCAGCCAGGCGCCGGTGTCCAGCATGAGCTGGATAGTGGCGTCATCGAGGTAGATGCCGTGCTCGATGGTCTTCACCCCGCCCAGGAGGGCGTTGCGGATGCCGCCCTCGCCCTGGGCGTGAGCCATCACATAGGTCCCGTGGGCCTGGGCTTCCTCGACGATGGCCCGGATCTCCGCGACCGTGAACTGCGGGTGACGTGGGTCGTCGGTCGGCGAAAGCACCCCACCGGAGGTGCAGATCTTGATGTGGTCGGCGCCGGCCCGGAAGATCTCCCGCGCGACCCGCCGGCAGTCCTCGGGACCGTCGGCGATACCGCGGGGCCTCCCCGGCGAGGTGGGGAGCAGCGGGACTTCGATGCCCGAATGACGCATCCCGTCACCGTGGCCTCCGGTCTGGCTCATGATCGTGACCGCGATGCGCATCCGCGGCCCCTTGATGATGCCCCGGTCGACGGCCACCTTGGTGCCCAACTCGGCACCCCCGGCATCACGGATCGAGGTGATGCCGCAGCGCAGGGTCCGCTCCAGGTATTGGACCGACTGGTAGTAGTGCAGCGAGAACGGCTCGCTGACGTGCGCCAGGTCACCAGCGCCCTCGATCACGGAGTGAACGTGCAGATCGACCAGCCCGGGCAGCACGGTGTGGCCACCGGCGTCGACCCGCTCGGCGATGTCAGCGTGCTCGGGGAGAGCACCGGCGCCCGGGTCGACCGCCGCGACCCGACCGTCGCGGATGACCACGTCGGCGTCTTCGGTGAGAAAGCCGACCCCGTCGAAGATGTGTGCGTTGGAGATGATCACCGAGGACATGTGGGCTCCTTCGCACACCGCGGGTCGATCCAGCCGACGCTAGCGGCGTGGGACCGACGTGTCGAGGGTGCGGTGGGGAAGACCAGTCACCGGACATCGCTCGTCCCGGCGCTTCGCGTTCTTCGGCGGTACCAGCGTCGGCCCGGGTGAGCTCAGCCGGCTTGCCGAGCGAAGACCAGCCGCCAGGCGTCGGGTCCCCGCTCCAGGTACTCCACGCTGAACAGACCCGGGTTGCGCTGCTCCACCTGAGCCAGCAGCGGCTTGGGATCATGCGGGGCGACCAGGACCAGGCCGGCACCCGATCGGACTCCGTCGAGGGCTCCGAAGATCGTGGCGTGCCGGATCGCGTGCGGGACAGCCCGGGCATCGAGGACGGGATATTCGGCCCCGTCGGTCTCACCGCAGGCGCACGAGTGCTCGCCGTGCGGCGCCGTCGCGTCGTCCTGCTGCGCCGCATGCTCGTGCCCCTCGGCGCCCCCGATCAGGTCGTGCATGCCGGCGAGCAGATCGGCCACCGAGATCTCCGGGTCGGAGATCAGCAGAGGCAGCACCAGGGTGTTCTCCTTTTCGAGGTGGTTCGCGAACATAACCTGCAGCGCACCGGCACTGGCCACGGTCTGAATGAGCGACAAGGCCGGGCCGGCCAGATCGTCCACCAAGCCGACCAGCACCGCGTGCTCGGTCCGCATGCCGTCCACCAGTAGGCGTCCCTGCGGACGGCTACCGGCGGCTGCGTACAGGGTCTCTTCTTCGGCCACCGCGTGCGGGATCAACTCGGCGCGGCACCAGGCCGCGAGATCGCGAGCTGCCGTGCGTACCTCCTCCTGGTCCCCTCCGCCGGCTGCCCGGAACACCGCGTCGACCTTGATCTGCAGGGTTCCGGCCAGCTGAGCGTGATGCTGCTCGACCGCGGCGGCGGCTTGGGCATCGGCTTCGCTGGAGGCAACGACGACGACATTCATGGGACAACTCCTGGCAACGTGGTGAGGGCCGCCCGGTTGGCGACCGTCGAAGACTTTACTACAGTGTATTCCGTGAATAATAGGGCCGGTGACGCGGACTTCGGACCTCGGCCGACGGACTTCGGCGACGCGGACCGGCGACCCCTGTCGTCCGCTCGACAGTTCGTCCTGACCACCCTGCAAGAAAATCCCAGCCCGATGACCCTGGCCGAGTTGAGCGAAGCCACCTCGTTGCACGTCAACACGCTGCGGGAACACCTGCAAGCACTCCGCGAGCAAGGACGGGTGACCCGCCGTCCCGCCCGTCCCAGCGGCCGGGGCCGGCCCGCCTGGCGCTACGAGTCCACCCCAAGCGTCCGCGACGACGGTCAGTACGCGTACGCCGCCCTGGCCGCCACCCTGGCCGGTGTCATCCACCAGCTCAGCACCGACCCGCGCGCCGACGGCATCGACGCCGGTCGCGCGTGGGGCCGGTCCCTCGCCCAGCACCATCAGTCCTCGGCCGAAGGCGATGAGGCAGGATCGCGCCGCCAGTTGCTGGCGGTGTTGACCGACCTTGGTTTCGCGCCGGAGGCCAATGCTCCGATGACCTCGGTACGACTGCCGCAGTGCCCCCTGCTGACGGCGGCGCGCAGCCAGCCGGACGTGGTGTGCGCGGTGCACCTGGGGATCGTGCGAGGCGCGCTGGAGGCGTGGGGAACGACCACGCACGACGTCGAGCTGCTGGCCTTCTCCGAGCCCGGCGCGTGCCGGCTGCTGCTGGCCGAGGAGCAGAGCTGAATCCTCGAGCCGCCGACCGGCACACCATGACCGACACCGCCCCCGACACCGACCCCACCGCTTCGCATCCTCCGGTTCCGCGCGCCGACCGGCGGCGGGCTCCGTGGCGGCGGCTCCCCTTCCTGCTCGCCGGCGGGATAGCTCTGCTGGCCGGACTCGACGCCGCGCTGCTGCTGCTCGGTCTCCCAGCGCCGATCTCCACGACCCGGCTGCCCGAGGTGCACGGGATCTTGCTCGTGGTCGGCTTCGTCGGCACCCTGATCAGCCTGGAGCGAGCGGTCGCGCTCCGCCGCCCGGCCGGCTATCTGGCGCCGGGGCTGCTCGGGGCCGGTGCCCTCACGCTGCTCTCACCGGCACCCCTGCGAGTCGGTCAGCTGCTCCTGGTGTTGGGGGCCGCCGCGCTAGTGGTCGTCTATCTGCCGCTGTGGCGTCGGCAGCGGGATGAAGCGGTGCTCGTTCAAGCGCTCGGCGGCGTGCTCCTCACCGGTGCCGCCGCGTTGTGGCTCGGCGGCGTACCGGTGGCTCAGCTGCTGCCGTGGCTGGTCGGCTTCGTCGTCCTCACCATCGCCGGCGAGCGCCTCGAACTGGCCCGGATCACCATGGGCGCCACCGCCGGACGCGACCTGGTGGCGCTGACTGCCCTGCTGGCCGTGGCTGTCGCGGCCTGTCAACTGTGGCCGCAGGCCTATCCGGTCCTGGGTCTGGTCCTGCTCGGATTGGTGGTCTGGCTCGCCGTGCACGATGTCGCCCGGCACACCGTACGGTCGAAGGGACTGCCTCGATTCTCGGCGGCCTGCCTGCTGGTCGGCTACGCCTGGCTCGCGGTCGCCGGCAGCGTCTGGATGGTGGGGGGCACGACCGCCGACGGGTCCGGCTACGACGCCGTGGTGCACGCCGTTTTCCTCGGCTTCACCCTGTCGATGATCATGGCCCACGCGTCGGTGATCCTGCCCGCCGTGCTGCGCCGTCCGCTGCCCTACCATCCGGTGTTCATCGTCCCGGCCGTGCTGCTCCACCTCACCCTGGCGCTGCGGTTGTGGATCGGTGACGGGCTTGGCGTGCCGTGGGCCTGGCAGATCGGTGGCGCCCTCAACGTCGTGGCCGTGCTGGGCTTCGTGCTGACCGCGGTCTGGTCAGCCGTACGCGGAGAGCCCGGATGACCCGCGAAGGGACAGACCCGGTCCGCGTCTCGCGCAGCCCTTCGGACCGCGGCCCGGCGCGGCGACTGCGCGTGATCCGGGACCTGCCGCCGGTGGGATGGATGGTGGCCACCGTCGTCGCCGCCATCGCTCATCCGGTCCTGCCCGCGCCACGGTGGCTGCTAGTCCACCTGCTGCTGCTCGGTGCGGTGAGCCACTCGATCCTGGTCTGGAGCCGCTATTTCGCCGACACGCTGTTGCACCGGGTGAGCTCGCCACGTGACCTCCGGGCGGAGTCGGTGCGGCTGGGCCTGCTCAATGGCGGTGTCGTCTTCGTCGTCTCCGGCGTGCTGACCGGTTGGTGGCTGGTGACTGCGACCGGCGCCGCCGCCGTCGCGGTCGCCGTCGGCTGGCACGGCGTCACGTTGGTGGTCCAGTTGCGCACCGCCCTGCGGGCCCGCTTCGCGATGACGGTGCGGTACTACGTCGCCGCGGCCGCGCTGCTGCCGGTCGGCGCCGTGATCGGGACCTTGCTGGCCGGCCGCGCGGCCGGCGCGAACTCCGAACAGCTGCTGGTCGCCCACGTCACGCTCAACGTGCTGGGCTGGATCGGGCTGACCGTCCTGGGCACCCTGGTCACGTTGTGGCCGACGATGCTGCGGACCCGCATCGCGCCGCACGCCGAACGGGCGGCGACCCGCGCCCTGCCGGTGCTGCTGATCGCGCTCGCCGTGATCGTGGCGTCCGCACTCACCGGTGTGCTACCGGGCGCGGCGGTGGGTCTGGCGCTCTATCTGGTCGGGGTCGGGCTGCTCAGCGTGCCGTTCGTGAAGGTGCTGCGTGCCAAGCCGCCCTCGGTGTTCGCCACCGGATCCGTACTCGCCGGGATGGTGTGGTTCACGGGCCTGCTGGTGACGCTGACCATCGCGGTGGCCACCGCTCCGGGCTGGGTCGGGGTTCACGATCGACTCACCGCGATCACCCCGGCTCTCGCGGCGGGCTTCGCCGCCCAGGTGCTGCTCGGCGCCTTGTCCTATCTCTTGCCCGTCAGGCTGGGAGGCGGTCCGGGCGCGGTTCGAGCGGCTACCCAGGTGCTGGACCGGGGCGGCCCGCTGCGCCTCACCCTGGTCAACCTCGGACTCCTCGCTGTCGTAGCGCCGACGCCGAGCGCGGTCCGGGTGCTGGGCTCGGTGCTCGTGCTCGGTGGCTTCGCCGCGTTCCTGCCGCTGATGATCATCGCCATCCGCACCTCGCGCCGGGTCAAGGCCAGTGGGTCGCCCCCCAAATCCGAGCCGCCACCCCGTGGCCGGGCCGCCGGATTCGCCGTCACCGGGCTGGCGGCGGTGGTGCTGGCGATCGCCGCCGGAGTGGCCATCGACCCCACGGCCGTCGGTGGCGCCGCCGCCGGTTCGGCTTCGGCCGGGGTGGTAGCGACCGGGCACACCACTCAGATCGAGGTGGACGCCGCCAACATGCGGTTCATCCCCTCGCGGATCGAGGTCCCAGCCGGGGACCGCCTGGTCATCACGGTGCACAACACCGATCCCGAGACCGTGCACGACCTCGTACTGGAGTCGGGCGCCGACAGCGGACGACTCGCGCCGGGGGAAACCGGGCAGGTCGACGCCGGTGTCGTCGGGCGTGACCTGCAGGGCTGGTGCTCGGTGGTGGGCCACCGGCAGCTGGGGATGGTGTTCGAGGTGGTCGTCACGGGAGCACCGAACGACGCAGCCGGCGAGCAGACCGGACCGGCCGGCGGTCCGCCGGGCGTCACCCCCGGCGACGGTTCCGTCGGCGACGGATCCCCCGGCGCCGCACCCGGGGAGGGCGCGGCCGCCAATCTCGACTTCCAGGCCGTTCCCGACCCGTCGTTCACCGCCCACCAGGCCCAGCTGCCGCCGGTGACCGCGAACCGCGTACACCGGCGGGTCCTCACCGTCCGAGACGTGGTGCGCGAGGTCTCCCCGGGCGTCACCCAGCACATGTGGGCCTACAACGGATCGGTGCCCGGTCCCGTGCTACGGGGCAAGGTCGGCGACACCTTCGAGATCACCCTGGTCAACCAGGCGAGCGTTGGCCACTCCATCGACTTCCACGCCGGCTCGTTGGCCCCGGATGAGCCGATGCGGACGATCCCGCCCGGCGGATCGCTGGAGTACACCTTCACCGCCGACCGGGCCGGGATCTGGATGTACCACTGCTCGAGCATGCCGATGTCGGCCCACATCGCCAACGGGCTGTTCGGCGCGGTGGTGATCGACCCGCCGGGACTGGCGCCGGTGGATCGGGAGTACATCCTGCTGCAGTCCGAGCTCTATCTCGGTGCCCAGGGCGGGACGGTCGACGTCGACAAGGTCAACTCCGAGCGTCCCGACGCGGTCGTGTTCAACGGCTACGCCAACCAGTACGATCACCGTCCCCTGCCCGCTCGGGTGGGTGAACGCGTACGCATCTGGGTCCTCGACGCCGGACCCAACCGCACGTCCGCGTTCCACGTCGTCGGCGGTCAGTTCGACGCCGTCTACTCCGAGGGCAGCTATCTGCTGCGCCGCGACAAGCGTCTGGGCCCGGGCGGCAGCCAGATCCTCGCGCTGGCACCGGCTCAGGGTGGCTTCGTGGAGCTGAGCCTGCCGGAGGCGGGCCACTACCCGTTCATCTCCCATCTCATGATCGACGCCGAGCGGGGCGCCCACGGCATCCTCACCGTCACCCGCTGATCAGACCGGGCTGACGACTGCGGAGCTCGGCGGCTGACTGGCTCGGTCCGGCCGACACCGACGCTCACGGTAACGTCGCGGCGTGTCCGACGTTCGTGCTTCCGGCCCAGCCGCTACCCAGACCGTGCTCGACGCCGCTGCGCCGAGACTGACGCCGGAACGGGCCGTCCGCCTGGTGGCTCAGCGGTGGGGACTGTCGGTACGCGAGGCGCGTGCCCTGCCGAGCGAACGTGACGTCAACGTGATGCTCGACGACCGATACGTGCTCAAGGTGTCCAACCCGGCCGAGCAGCCGGCGATCATCGAGATGGAGACGGTCGCCGCTGACCACCTGGCCGCCGTCGCCCCCGAGATTCCGGTGCCGAGGACGCTGCCTGCCCCAGACGGGGCGCTGGTCGTCACGGTCCTGGACGACACGGGCCGCGAATGCCGGGCTCGGGTCATCACTACCGTTCCGGGCGCGCCCCTGGAAGGCAGCGTCATCACCGCGCAGCTTGCGGAGCAGCTGGGCGCGCTGACCGCGCGTACGTCCCTGGCGCTGCAAGGTCTGTTCCATCCCGCGGCCGGCCGGGTGATCGACTGGGACGTGCGCCGTGCCGCCGACGTCGTTCGCGCCACCCCGGACGCCATCTCGGGCGCGCCCGGACGACTGCTGCACGACCTCCTCCCCCGGCTGGACGCCGCCGCGGCCGCGACCCGACGACTCCCGGCCGGCCTGCAGCATGCGGACGTCACGCTGACCAACGTGCTCGCCGTCGACGCTGAGATCAGCGGACTGATCGACTTCGGGGACATGCACCACACGGCGGCCGTCTGCGACCTCGCGGTGGCCCTCACCTCGGTGCTACGCAACTCAGCCGACGAACAGCCGCTGGGCGTCTGGGAACTGATCGACGTCGTGCTGCGCGGTTACCAGCAGCACCGGCTGCTGACCGCCGACGAGGTGGCGGTGCTGGGCGATCTCGTCCTGGCCCGCCTGGCCATCACCCTCGTCATCTCGGCGCGGCGCCGGGCCACCCACATCGACAACACGGCCTACATCACCCAGCACGACGCCGCCTCTATCCGGGTGCTGGGCGAGATCGGTGTCCTCGATCACGCCGATCTCTCCGAGAGGCTGGCTCGCCTCGCCGGTACCGCACATGCCGGCACGGTCAGTCCGACGACGAGTCTGGGCCACCGTCGCGCGGCCGTCATGGGCGGCGGCTTGAGCCCGCTCTTCTACCGGGCGCCGCTGGAGATCATCCGTGGCGAGGGGCCGTGGCTGTACGCCGCAGACGGTCGCCGCTATCTGGACGCGTACAACAATGTGGCGGTGGTGGGGCATGCGCATCCGGCCGTCACCCGGGCGGTGAGCCAACAGCTGGGCACGTTGAACACGCACTCGCGCTATCTGCACCCGGCCGCTGTCGAGCTCGCCGAGCGCTTGCTCGCCACCGTCCCGGACGAGCTCGACACCTGTCTGTTCACCACATCGGGCACCGAGGCGAACGACCTCGCCTGGCGCCTCGCGACGGCCTACACCGGCGGGACGGGTGCGGTGGTCGCCGAGCACGCCTACCACGGATCGTCGAAGTGGTTGGCCGACCTGAGTCCGAATGAGTGGCCACGCGGCTACCGTCCCCCGCACGTCGCCACCTTCGCCGCGCCCCGGCCGACGCTGGAGGGTCTCGGTCATGACGTCGCCGTCGCACGCATCGACGCGGCGTGCGCCGCCCTGGCCGACCGCGGCGACCGACTGGCCCTCGTGCTGGCCGACACGGCGTTCACCAGCGAGGGCGTCTGGGACGCCCCGGCCGACTTCCTGGCCGGGCTGGTCGACGGCGCTCACCGCAACGGCGGCCTGTATTTGGCCGACGAGGTCCAGTGCGGCTACCACCGCACCGGCGAGCATCTGTGGCGGTTCACGGCGGGCGGGATCGTGCCCGACATCTTCACCCTGGGCAAGCCGATGGGGGCGGGATACCCGGTGGGGGCGGTGCTCACCCGTCGCGAGATCGCCGACGCCCTCGCCCAGGACTACGAGTACTTCTCCACCTTCGCCGCGACGCCGGCCGCAGCAGTCGCCGGGCTCACCGTGCTCGACCTGCTGCAGCACACCAGCCTTCCGCAACAGATCGTCGACGTCGGCAACCACCTCCGGGCGGAGCTGGCCGCCCTGGACTCAAGCCGGCTCGGCGCCGTCCGAGGTCGCGGTCTCATCGTCGGCGTCGACCTGTCGGCTCCGGAGGGAGTCCAGGCGCGCGCGTTCGGGACCGACCTCGTGAACGGACTCGTCCGGCGTGGAGTCCTCGCCGGGCTCACCGGACCGGGCGGCGATGTGCTGAAGGTCCGCCCGCCGCTGGTTTGGCGGCGGGAGCACGCCGACCTGTTCGTCCAGACGCTGTCCGAGGTCATCCACGAGCACGAGTGAGAGCCGCAGCGCAGCGGAGCCATTTCGTGGGCGCCTGCTCTTGGCGCCTGCCTCGCCGTTATCCGGCACGGGACGACGACACCGCAGACCTCAGCAGCGAAGCCTCGAGCTAGACCAGTGGTTGCGTCGGTACGCGTGAAAGAACCAGCGGGCAACAATTCGGTTCCCCACATCGTGAGGACGAATATTCTCGATGTACATGCTGTACAGAGGGATGTAGGGTTGCCACATGACTACCACCGTGTACTCCGTCAGCGAGGCACGCCGGAAGTTCAAGGACGTTCTCGACGCAGCCGTCGAAGGTCGTCCAGTGACCGTAACGCGTGACCACCGGCAGGTGGCCGCCGTTGATGCCGACCGGCTGACCTCCTTCCTGACCCGACTGATCCCAGCCAATGCGCGTCTCGTCGCCGAGGGCGGTGGTTGGAGCATCATGTTGCCAGGCCTGCCGATCGCTGCCGACGGAGCGACCCTGGAAGAGGCAGTCGACGAGATGGTCGACGCACTCCGTGACTATGCCAAGGCATGGACGGACGGCCTGCGGCTGGCACCCAACCACACCGAGAATTGGGGTCTGGTCCAGCTCATCGAGCTGTCTCCCGACGAGGAACTCAAGGGCTGGCTCCGGCGCACGTGAGCCATCCGCCTGGCACCCGCAAGGATCACGAAAGGTTCTGCACCACCGAGGGTTGGACCCGCCGCAGGAGCAGTCGCGGCCGAAAGGGCACCGACCACGTCCGGTACCAGTTCGCGCTGCCGGACGGCGAAGTTCTCTATACCCGGATCAGCCACCCGGTCGACCGGAGCGACTACGGTCCCGATCTCTGGGCACACATCCTGCGAGACCAACTCAAGGTGGCCGAGGAAGTCTTCTGGAAGTGCGTGGACGACGGCGTGCATCCGCATCGGGGCGGTGCTCCCGGTCCGACCCGCGAGTCAATCCCACTAGGTGTGGTCAGTGCCTTGATCGAAGAGCTTCATCTGCCTGAGACCGAAGTGATGCAGATGAGCAAGGCTGAGGCCATCGCCCGCCTGGTGCAGCTTTATAGCAAGCCCGACTGAGATCCCATTGGCGCTTCTCCGATCTACAGGCGGTCGCCGTTTAGAAGCATCAAGGGAGCGTCGCCCCGTTAGAGCCAGTCCTCGATGAGGTCAGCCGCTCCGATCCGTTCTCCCTCCGCCCAGGCGTTCGCGAAGTCCTTTAGGGACAGTGCCTCTCGGGCCGCGTCCAGGCGTCGGCCGGTGCCGGGATGGTGCGGCCAGGGACGGCCCTGCCGGTACTGCTGCAGGTGCGCAGCGCCGTAGCAGCGGACCGCCTCGACTGGCTGCCCAGCCGTCACGTAGTGGTTGCCCCGGGTCTCGAGCGTGTCGGCGATGCTGCGCACGCCCAGGGTTCGCTGCAGGCGCAGCGCGGCCGCTGTCCAGTGCAGGCCGACCACTCCGTCACCTTCCAGTAGTGCGGCGATCGAGCAGGTGACGCTCGCCATCAGCGCGGTCAGGTCGTTGCCGATCGCGTGGCTCTGCGCCGACAGCTCGGTGGCGGTGGCCGCTGCGGACGCCGGGTCCTCCCACAGTCCGGTGAGGCACCCGAACATGGCTGCGCACAGTCGCAGGTCGGGATCGTCGAGGTGGTTCGCGTGGTCGTCGGCGAGGTGGGCGATCGTGGCGGTCAGCTCGAAGTCGTCGCCGATCCAACAGCAGGATGCGGTGACGATGAGCAGGTCGGCGATCTGGGTCCAGCAGCCGGCATCGGCCTGATCGAAGCTCACCTGCCGGATGTCCGCGGTCGCACGGAGAAGCTCATCGTGGACGACACTGGCCTGTTGGTTGGCGGCCAGCACGGCGCCGCGCACCAGGACAGCTGCCGCTCGCGCCAGTGGTCCGTTCGCGTCCGTCACCGAGCGGGCCAGTGCGGTGGAGATCCGCAGCGGGTCTGCGGGAATCATCCGGTCGATCCAATAGGGCAGCAACCTGGCGACGGCGAACACGTCCTGGTCGCAGGGTCCCGTCCCGGCCGCGGCGAACATGCTGTCGGTGATGGTCCGGTGGCTGTCGCCGATTTGCTGGTAGAACGCGGCCTGGCCCGGGCGACCGGGTCGCGGTCCGGACAACAATAAGGCGCGGGCCCACCCATTCCGCCGTTCGGCGACGATGGCTGCCTCGCCGTCGAGACTGAGCTGTTCGGCAGCGTGCGCCCTCATCGGCGCCAGCTGGTGAAACCGGGAGGGGCCACCGTCCCGACCCGGGCCCAGCGCATCCAGCAGCGACCGGTAGGCCAGGCCGGCGAGAGCCGGCAGCACACGGTCGGCCCTGACCTCCGCGTCGGCGCAGACGGCGATCGCGGCATCCAGGGAGAACTCCGGCGACAGCACGGCAAGTCGCCGGTGGACGGTGCGCTCGTCCGGTGTCAGCAGCTGGTGGCTCCACTCGATGGAATCACGCAGGCTCGTATCACCCCGCGGCTCTCGCGACCGGCGACCGATGGGGTGCAGGCCCATGGGGTGGGCGGTGAGGTGGTCGGCGATCTCGTGCAGCTGCAGCACGGGGTTCAGCGCCGCGGCCA
>JAKDLH010000365.1 GCA_030452945.1 Microlunatus sp.
GGGGGTGCCCATAGCGGCAGATCGACCTACAACCTCAACCCCGTGCGACTTCTCTGGTTCGAGGCGGCGAGGCGGTGCTACTCGTAGACGAACAACGACTCCCCGGGGAACAGCCAGGACAACCCGTCGCGGAGGCGGTCACGCCAGGACTCCCAGTTGTGGCCGTCGCGGGACTCCACGTAGTTGACCGTCATCCCGGTCCCGCTGAACACCGGCACCATCGAGCGGTTGAACACGATCAGCGGTTCGTAGACTCCGCAGGACTGGAACAGCCGGTCGGCCACCCGAATCGGCTTGGCCCGGTAGCGGTTCATGAACTTCACCACCGGATCGAACGCCGGATCCTCGCCCTGCAGCGCACCGATGTCGGTGAAGACGAACGAGCCGGACTGCAACAGCATCGAACCGTACGTCTGCGGGTAGCGCACCGCGGTGGTCAGCGAGGCGATCGCCCCGAAGCTGGAGCCCATCAGGGCCCGACCGGACGGGTGGGCGACCAGCGGGAACTGCTCCTCCAGATAGCCGATGAGCTCCCGAGTGATCCAGCGGGCGTGCGGACCGGAGTTCGGGTACTCCCGCAGCCGGTCACCTGGATAGGTGAAGGCCACCACGGTCTCGGCCATGTCCATCCGGTGGATCAGGTTGTCCAGCACGATCTTCATCGACGCGTACTCCAGGAAATCCCCGCCGTCGTGCACCACCAGCAACGGGTACCGCGACCGGGTCTGGAACCGCGCGGGCAGGTAGAGTGTGACCCGGTTGTTCCGGCGCTGCGCCTGGCTCTTGATCATCAGCTCGACCAGCTCACCCGAGCGCGCCTGAGGGTTGTAGACCGCCCAGTCCGGCACCTGATAACCCAGTCCGTAGCAGACCGATGACTCCCCCATCGGGGATCGGGCCCGGCGCGGGTTCAGCGGGTCGTTGAACCGCTCCCAATGGTCACCGCGACGCACCTCGAGCTGGTACTCCACCCGGGAATCCGGCGGGATCTCCACCACCACGTACCAGAAGTCGGTGTGCTCGATCCGCCGCAGCGGCAGCGGATCGTCGATGCCGACCACCCGGTGCCGCAGGAATACCTCGTCAGCGTGGTGCCAGGCGACGAAGGTCGCCTTGGTGCCCTCGATGACCGGGAGCTCGTGCCGCTCCACGAACCGGTGCAGAGTCTGGTCGTCAAGCTCCTTCTGCTCGCGGAGCCGGTTGATGGCGAGCTTGCGGCGCCGGGCCGCCATTAACGTGGCCTGGTGGTCGCGGCGATCCCGAGCCCGAGGACCGTCCCGGCGTCTCTGGTCGCGCGGTCGATCAGCCCGCGGTCGATCATCGGACCGTCCTCGCCGTCACCGGGTCGGCGTCCGCCGGACGGCGGACCGGCTGGCCGCTCTCGTCGACCGGTACCCCAGCTCGCACCTTCACGTCGCCCTCCTCATTCCGCATCACGATCGCGCCGTCCCGGTCGATCCACGTGGTCTGCGGCGGCAGCAGGGTGTTGTCGCGCAGATCTGTTCGCACCCCCGGGTCGAACAACACGCAGGTTCGCGGCCAGAAGCGACGGGCCAGCAGGGCGAGCTGGTACGGGTCGTGCATCGGCAGCCGGTGCCGAGGGTAGGGGAAGGGCAGCACCCCATGGTAGATACCGAGACCCTCGGCCCACACCTCCGGCAACCGCCGACCGGTGAGGTGCGCCCCGAACAGCACCACCCGGTCCGAAAGGGCCATCGCCCCGGCCGACCAGGTGATCACCGGTGGTCTGATCATGGCCGCCAGGCCGAAAACGTGCAGCAGGTGCAACAGCACGCCGACGTGTCCGCCGGCGATAACCAGACCGCGGCTCGCCGAGACGATCTCGGCCAGCTCACGCCGGTGCTCTTGGATCTCGGGCCGCTCCCCGAGTCGGATGGTGGAGTAGAACTCCCCCCGCACCCCGGCCACCTCGCTCAGGTGCCAGTCGTCCAGGGCCCGCAGCGACCGGATGCCGTCGACCACAGCGGCCAGCCGCACGCTCGGCATCTTGTCGCGTCGGTTGACCTCGTCCAGGGCGGCTACGGCGTGATGCAGCCGGAGGGCGTAGACGGCCTGCAGCTCATCCACCCCGTCGGTCAGTCGCCGTTCGGCGGCGGCGTACTCTTCGTCGTTCGCGACCAACTCCTGCCATCGCGCGTACAGCCCCAGGTTGACCATCCGACCGTCGAGGACCTGATTCAGCTCGGCGTCGGCGGACTCGCGTTCGCGCCAGCCGGCGTTGACGGTGGCGATCGTCCCGGTGGGTATCAGCTCAGCGACCGTCGCCCGGGCACCCGCGGTGCGCCGCTGGGGCCCGAGGACGGTGACATCCATTTCTCGTCGTTTCGCGGTCAGCCGGCGTGCACGGTGACGGTCTCGCTGATGCCGTTGAGCATCCCGCGCAGCACGTCGTAGTCGGGGTGCTTCATCCGCACGTACGCGTTCGCCATGTAGCCGGCGGCGACCGGCTGAGTCGGGGTGCCGGCCGCGGGCAGGTGCGCGTCGATCACCCACTCCCCGTAGCGCGCCTGCATCTCCTCCACCCCGGAGTAGCCCTGGATGGTGCCATCAGCGGTGGGCCGCAAGGCCAGCATTCCGGCCGCGAACTGCCGGCTGAGCGGGGCGTGCACGTCGCCGTGCGTGACCGCGCGGGCCCACTCGGCGTACAGGTCGATGTCGTTGCCGACCGCGTACAGGTCCCAGGCCCCGACCCCCGACGGCCGGCAGCCGATCTCGGAGAACCGCAAGCCGCGCGGACCGTAGAACCACTCCATGTGGGTGGCCGAGGTCCCGATCCCGAGCACCTCGTTCACCCGGGCGCCCATCTCCTTCAGCTCGGCGTAGTCGCCCGCGCTGTCCACCCGGTTGGTGGAGATGAACTGCGGGGAGATCCATCGGGTCCGCATCGCCTCCAGCACGTTCGGGTAGTAGTGACAGACGAAGTCGTACGCGGCCGTCCCGTTGATCGACAAGGTGTCGTAGAAGCCCTCGTGGCCCTCGACGAACTCCTCGATCGCCACGGAGGTCGCCCCTTCGGCACCGAACTGGGCGAGGGCCGCGTCGAGCTGGCTGTCGGAGTCGACGCGGCTGGTGCCGGCGGCGCCGGCGGCCGCGCGGGGCTTGATGATCAACGGGTAGCCGATCG
>JAKDLH010000366.1 GCA_030452945.1 Microlunatus sp.
CACCTTCCTGGCCGTTCCGCCAAGGTTTCTGGCAAACGTCAGTTTGTGCCTAGAAAAGGGCCACACGCAGCGCGCGCACGGGTAGGTGCGTCTTGAACCTCGTCCAACGCAACAGGATCAGCGCGTCTCAACCATCCCGGATTGGATCCGGATTGCTGGAAGACCCTATCGGTGACGGCGCCGCCAGAACGCGCTCTCGGGCCATTTTCGCTCCAGGCCGTAACGGTCGTGGCACAGGATGAGGTAGTGGGCGAGGGTGCGGTCGATCAGCTGTGCGTGGTCGAACAGCGCATCTGGTCGGCCCGCCAGATGATCGGCCACCGCCGCCGCGGCGTAATGTCCCTCACCCAGGGCGGCGGCGATGCCGTAGGAGGCGAGTGGGTCGAACGCGACGGCGGCGTCGCCCACCGCGAGCCAGTCGGCGCCGTAGACAGCGGACAGGCGGCCGGAGTGAGCAGGCCGGATCTGGGCCCGCGACCAGGCGAGGTCGGCGTCGGCGGCCAGCACTCGGGATTGGGTGGCGGGCGCCTCGTCGAGCAGACTAGCCAGACCTTCGGGTCGGCGTGCTCCGGTGCGGTCGAGAAGATCGGCATCAGTCATAAAGGCCACGACCAGCCGTCCAGCGGGCAAGAACAGGGAGTACCACCAACCATTGCCCACCGCCTCGACCAGCGTGGTGGAGTCCGCGCCAGCACGCGCCGAGCCTGACCCGATCGATCCGTAGGTCAGCACGCCCACCAGACGGTCGTAGCGGATCCGCCGGGCGCCCAGGAGTCGGGCCACCCGGGCCGCTCGGCCAGAGGCGTCGACCACGACGTCTACTTCGTACGAACTTGGCTTGGAGTCAATGACCGCGTGCAGTGTCCAGCCGCGCGGCCGCCGTCGGGAGCAGCCGACCACGCGCGCGCCGTACCGCCAGTCCACTCCGGCCGCGCCGGCCGCCGACGCCAGCTCCTTCTCGAATCGGATCCGATCCACCCGCCAGCCGGCCCCGGCCGTGCCGAACACGAAATCCTGCTCAACGGCAGCCGCTGACCCCCACACCGATTTGTTTCCGTATGAGCGTAACCCGGCTTGTGACAGCCGACTCGTCAATCCGAGTCGGTCCAGCACCGGGTTGGCGGTCGGAGGAATGCTCTCGCCGGCCTTCCAGCGGGGACCTGAGGCTGCCTCCAGCACAATCGGGCGGAGGCCGAGTCGGGCGAGCGAGATCGCGGTGGCCGCTCCCGCTGGGCCCCCGCCGACCACGACTACCCGGTCGATGCCTGCTCCGCTACAGCTCGCCGCGACCGAGCAGCCGCCGGTGCGATTCCGACGGCACCTCCTCATGCTCTGCGGCCAGCGTCAGCGCTGCCTGGTCAGCCAGCTGCACCGCCTGCTCGGCGGGCAGCCCGGCGATGCGCTCCGCGATCTTCACCTGCTCCCAGGTCGGGTCGGACTTAGTGAGGGACGCGGCCAAGCCGGTCTCCACCCAGAGCCGATCCGGAACCCCATCGGCGTCGAGGTCACCGGGTCCGGGCTGCGGCGCGACAATGCCCAGCTGGTGCCACCGTGCAATGTTGTCGTTAAGCCGGGTCAGGCGATCCGGACCGAAGAAGCGCAGCCAGTCGAGTCGGTGGAAAAGGTGCTTCAACCGTTGCGTGGTGGGCAGGTTGGGGTCCATCACCCGCTCGTACGAGCGCTCACTGAGGACATGGTTGGGCACGCGAGCAGCCCAGAACGACGGCAGCGGCAGATACGTGCCGATCTCGTAGCCCGAAAGGCAACTCGCCTCATCGGTCTGCCAGGGCACCCCCATCCACCAGGTCAACGTTCCCGGCGCCGACGTCGACACCACCCCGCCAGTGCCTAAGGCCTCCGCTGGAGTCAGAGTCAGGCCGTAGTCCATCTTGGGCGCGGCCCCCTCGGCGAGCAGGTTCAGCCGGAACGGCGCCTTCCACATCGAGGCGACCCGCAACGTCCAGGTCAACTCGATCCCGGGATGGAACGGGCCGCCGAGGCAGCTCTCCAGATTCGCCTCATCGATCGCGCGCGGCTGATCAGCAATAGGGTAATCGGCCACCGTGGCCGGTCGATGGCGCAGCGATGGGTCGGGATCGAAGTCGCCGGCAGCCCACTGCTGCAGCCAGTGATACTGGGTCCGGGTGACCGCCAGGTCGTCCATGCCCAGCTGGCGGTAATCACCGAAGGCGTCGCCGTAGAACGGCGGGAGCTGTGCCGCCGTCTGTGCCGCGCCCTCGGCGGCTGGATCGCGGAACCAGCTGGCATAGGAGGTGCGGAGCGCCTGGAACGCCGCCGCCGGATCCGCCAGCTGCCTCAGCAGCTCAGGGGTCGTCAGGCAGCTCGGACTGCCCGGGCCGAACAAGACGTCGACCCCGCTATTGACCCAGCCGGTGTCGACGAGCCGGGACAGCATCGGGTAGATGTGACGCCAGAACGAGGGTCGGACCGGAGGGTCCAGCGGGAACCTCGGATCGCGGCAGAACAGGTCGTAGACGATGTCGTACATGGTGACGACGCCGTACAGACCAGGCCCGAAGTTGGGCGGCGTGACCGCCACGGCCGCGGGCTCGGCCTCCAGCTTCTTGCCACCGATAGTGACTGTGGCGCGCACCCATCCGTCGGAGGTGTCGTCGTGCCAGCCGTCGTTGTTGGCGAAGGTGGTGGCCGCCTTCTTCAGGTACGACGCCGAGGCGCCGAAACCGCCGAGCACTATGAGCCGGCCCTGGTCGTCGGTCCGAAGCTCACCAAGGTGCACCTTGGTGCCCATGAACTTTCCGCTGTCGAAGCGATACGCCGTGCCTTGCTTGCTGAGACCGGCGATGGAGCGCGGACCCGGATCGATCACCAGTCCCTTGCGTGCCGTGCCGATGACCGCGCTGTTGCGACGACCGGCAATCTTGGCGTACTTCGTGCCGATGTCCATCGCGTTGAGGAACTGGTACCAGGCGGACTTGCGGTTGGCGAGATGAACCCGCCAGGCGACCTGGCCGACATCGGCGGTGACCTCGCCCACCACCTTCCCTGTTCTGTCCAACCCGTACACCCGGAACCGAGCCGCTTGACGCTTGATGCGTCCGGCCGGGTCTTTGAAGCCACCTGGCGGCCTCGGCAGCTCACCGGGGACCTCGGGTCCGATGAAAT
>JAKDLH010000367.1 GCA_030452945.1 Microlunatus sp.
ATCCCACTGGCCCGGGCCGTGGTCGGCAGCACCCGGCGGGCGCTCGTGGTCGCCGACCTGCCATTCGGCTCGTACGAGGAAGGACCCAAGCTGGCCCTCGCCACCGCGACCCGCTTCATGAAGGAATCCGGCTGCCATGCGGTGAAGCTCGAGGGCGGGGTTCGGGTGGCCGACCAGATCCACAAGGTGGTCACCGCCGGCATCCCGGTGATGGGCCACATCGGCTTCACTCCGCAGAGCGAGCACGCCCTCGGAGGTTACCGAGTGCAGGGTCGCGGCGACGCCGCCGACACGGTGCTGGCTGACGCGCATGCCGTAGCCGACGCCGGTGCCTTCGCCATCGTGCTCGAGATGGTGCCGGTCGAGGTCGCTCAGCGGGTCACCAAGGAAGTCGGCATTCCCACTGTGGGCATCGGCGCCGGCCCGGACTGCGACGCTCAGGTGCTGGTCTGGCAAGACATGCTCGGCCTGCGAACCGGCAAGTTGCCGCGGTTCGTCAAACGATACGCCGATCTGAACTCCGTGATGGGCGAGGCGGTTGCCCGCTATGTCGAAGACGTGCGGGACGGGTCCTTCCCCGCCGGTGAGCACACGTTCAGTGGGGGATGGTCGTGATGGGAGCCCCGGTCGTGACCAGAGCCCGATCGTGAGGCTCGCCCGCAGCATCCCCGAGCTGGACAGGCACCGCTCCGACCTCCGCGCCGGCGCTGTCGGTGCCCGGACCGCGTTCGTGCCCACCATGGGCGCCCTGCATGCCGGACACCTGTCGCTGGTCAGCCTGGCTCGGAGGCTGGCCGATGTGGTGGTGTTGAGCATCTTCGTCAATCCGCTGCAGTTCGGACCCACCGAGGACTACGCCGACTATCCGCGGCCGCTGGCCGATGACCTGGCCAAGGCGGAGGCGGCCGGAGTCGACATCGTCTTCACCCCGAGTGTCAAGGAGATCTACCCTCCGGGGCGCCAGATCAGCGTGAATGCCGGGGCGATCGGCTCGATCCTGGAAGGGGCGTCGCGGCCCGGCCACTTCGACGGCGTGCTGACCGTGGTGCTGAAGCTGTTGAACATCGTCGCACCCGACATGGCGGTCTTCGGCCGCAAAGACGCCCAGCAACTGGCCTGCATCCGGCGGATGGTGCTGGACTTCGATCTCGACGTCGACATCGTCGGCGCGCCGATCATCCGGGAGCCGGACGGTCTGGCCATGTCCAGCCGGAACCGATTCCTGAGTGCGGCCGAGCGAACCTCCGCACTCGTTCTCAACGCGTCGCTGCGGGCCGCCGAGTTGGAGGCGACGCCAGCCGAGGCACTGGCCGCCGCAGAGAAAGTGCTGACCAAGGCCGTGACCGCCGGCGAGATCGTCCTTGACTACGTGAAGGTGGTCAACGCCACCACCATGGCGCCGGTGCTCGAGGACCATCCGGGTACCGCGCTGGCCCTGGTGGCGGCCAGAGTCGGCACCACCCGGCTGATCGACAACACCGAACTCATCTTCGCCTCGGACTGAGGACCCGTGGATTCCGAGAACCACCTGGACCCGGAGAGCCCCCTGGACCCGGAGAACCCCGTGAACCTCTCCGCCGCCGTCGAGGAGCTGTACGCCGGGTCGCCGGACGACTTCGTCGCGCGGCGCAAGATGCTGGTCTCTCAAGCCCGAGCGGCCAAGAACCGTTCCCTGGCTATCACGATCGGTCAGCTTCGCCGGCCCACCAGATCAGCCTGGCTGGTCAACCTGTACGCCCGGGACCAGGCCGAAGACCTCGCCGAGCTGCTGAGGTTGGGGCAGGCCCTGCAGACCGCTCAGCAGCAGCTCGCCGGATCGCAGCTGAGGCGACTGTCGGTAGACCGGCACCGGGTGATCGAAGTAGCCACTGAGCGGGCTGTGGCGTTGGGCCAGGCGCAGGGCTACACCGCGCCGGTCACCGTCCGACAGGAGATCGCCCAGACCTTGCAGGCCGCGCTGGCCGACACCGACGTCGCCGGCCAGGTGCGCGACGGGCGGGTGGTAGCGGCGCAGACGTACGGAGGGTTCGGACCGTTCGGGCTCGCCCCGAAACCCTCGGCGAACCCCACCGAGGCGGAACAGCGATTTGCCGCGCAGCGGCGGGCGGCCGAGCAACGCCTGCGCGAGTCCGAGGACGAGCGCGACGCGGCCGCGGCCAAGGCCGACGAGCTGACCGAGCGGGCCGACGAACTCGCCGACCGGGTCGAAGCACTGCGAACCGAGCTGGCAGCGACGGAGCGAGCCGAATCCGAGGTCCGCCGCGACGCGCACGACGCGCACGTCAAGGTCGGTGAGCTCGACGACGCGGTGCTCGCTGCCCGGGCGGCCAACTGTGACCTCGACGAGCGACCGAACGGCTGAATGAGCGAGTTTCCGTCGGGAGGACGCAGACTGTGCCCATGCGGACGATCGGTGTCGAGGAAGAGCTGCTCCTGGTCGACCCGGAGACCGGACGTCCCGTGGCGATCGCCGGGTCGGTTCTCGATCGCGTCCGATCGAGCGGAAGTGAGGAGACTGAAGACGACGAGGGCGCGGTCGAGGGTGAACTCCAGCAGCAGCAGATCGAGATCGGGACCCCGCCGTGCCGGAGCCTGGACGAGCTCGGCTCCCAGGTGCGCCGGTGGCGACACGAGGCCATCGGGCACGCCGAACGAGCCGGCGCCAGGATCGTCGCCGTCGGCACCTCTCCCCTGGCCGTTGTCCCCACGCTGACCATCAAGCCCCGCTATCAGGCGATGGTGGCAAACTTCGGTCTGACCGCCGCTGAGCAGCTCAGCTGTGGCTGCCACGTCCATATCGGTGTGTCGTCGGAGGAAGAAGGAGTGGCGGTGCTCGATCGGATCCGGGTGTGGCTGCCCGCGCTGCTCGCGTTGTCGACGAACTCTCCGTACTGGCAGGGCACCGACACCGGCTACGCGAGCTTCCGATCCCAGACCTGGGCGCGGCTGCCCACCGCCGGACCCACCGAAATATTCGGCTCCGCTGACCGCTACCACAACTACGTCGAGACGCTGCTCGACACGAAGGTCGTTCTGGATGAGGGCATGGTTTACTTCCATGCTCGACTGTCGCACCACCTGCCGACGGTGGAGATCCGGATCACCGACGTCTGTCTGGAGGCCGACG
>JAKDLH010000368.1 GCA_030452945.1 Microlunatus sp.
CGCCTTCGACCTGCACCACCCCGAGACCGCGCCGCGCTCCTGGCACGCACCCGATACCACGGTCGCTGCCGGTCTGCGGCCCGACCGGGGTACGCCGGTGAGTGATCTCGGTCCTGAGGATGCCGGCAGGCCAGACGCGACCCAGGAGAGGTGACCAATGCGCGTCGAGACAAAGCTCTTCTTCTACCTGTTCCTCTTCTTCGGCCCCGTCACGCTCGTGTACGGGTTCTGGTCCGGCTGGAGCGAGCCGATCGGCGTCGTCGCCCTGCTGCTGACCGCAGGTCTGCTCCTGCTCGTCGCGTTCTACCTGTGGCAGACCGGCAAGCATCTGCCCGTGCGGCCCGAGGACAACCTGACCGGTGAGATCGCGGAGGCCGAGGGCAACTACGGCTACTTCGTCGCGAGCTCGTGGACGCCGCTGTGGCTGGGCGGCTCCGGTGCGATCATGTTCCTCGGGCTGGCAGTCGGGTGGTGGCTGTTCATCATTGGGGTCTTCTTGGGCATCTTCGCCCTGATCCTGTGGGTCTTCGAGTCCTTCTCTGGTGACTACTCGATCTGATCAGGCGGTGCCGGGCCCGACGCGGTCGACGGGCAGGCACGCCCAACAGACCTGAGGCCTTGGCAGGCAGGGACCCAACCGGCATGAGGACTGACAGACATGAAGAAGGGGAAGGCGGTCAACGCCTTCCCCTTGGGTGAGTCACCTCTTCACGGGCCTTCCGGTCGCCGGTGCGATCGTGTGGGAGACAACATCTTCGGTACCTCCGTCCCGATCGGTGACTGGGTATTGACGACCGTAACCCCGTTCAAGGCCCGGAGTAAAGAGTGAGGATCCACTGGACGACCTCAAGATGGTGCGCCAGGGCGAACCTCACACGGTCACCATCGAACTCGGCCGGTTGGAGCCCTGAGCAGATGCACACTCAGATGCGCACGCGCAGGCTCACGTCCACGACCTGCCGGCTCGGGATCTGGTAGTGGATGGTGACGTCGAGCGAGTTGCGCACCAGGAAGCCGAACAAGCGACGTCGCCAGACCGTCAGGCCGCGCAGTCGACCTCCGCTACTGAGCGGGGACTCGTGTTCGATGTAGTAGGTGGCCTCCTTCAGGTCGATCTGGAGGCCATCGTCCGTGCAGGTTGCCAGCTCGGAGGGGACGTTGGCCTGCTGCATGTAGCCGTAGTGCAGCACAACGCGGAAGAACCCGGCGCCCAGGTCGTCGAAGTCCCGCCGCTCCTCACGGGTGGTGCGGGGCACGTCCTCGCCGAGGACGGTCAGCAGCACCACCTGCTCCTGCAGGGCATGGTTGCGTCGCACGTGGTGGGCCAGCGACGCCGGCGTGTCGGTGAGCCGCGGAGTCACGAACACGGCGGTGCCAGGGACGCGCGCCACGCTGTCCCGCTCCATCTCGCCGAGCAGCTCCTCCATGGTCTTCGCGTCCGTGTCGGCCCGCCGCGCCAGTAGCTCACCGCCGCGGCGCCACGTCGCCATCATCGTGAAGAGCAGGGCTGCCATCGCGGCGGGGAACCAGCCTCCGTGCGGGATCCGCATCAGGTTGGAGCCGAAGTACGTCAGGTCGATGGCCAAGAACCCGATCAGGAACACCAGGGCCTGCCACAACGGCCAGCGACCCCATTCGCGGGCCACGACGAACGCCAGGACCGTGGTGACGACCATGGTTGTGCTGATGCTGATGCCGTAGGTGCTCGCCAGCTTGTTCGAGCTCTGGAACAACACCACCAGGCCGATCCCCGCAGCCATCAGCACCCAGTTCACGAAGGGCACATACACCTGGCCGGAGGTCTCCTCGGAGGTCTGCACGATCCGTGAGCGTGGCACGAGGCCGAGCCTGGCGGCTTGGTGCGTCATCGAGAAGGCGCCCGTGATCGCAGCCTGCGACGCGACGATCGTGGCCAGCATCGCCAGGCCGACCAGCGGGTAGAGCAACGCCGAAGGAATGAGGTGATAGAAAGGCTGCTCCGTACGTCGCGTGTCCTGCAGCAGCATCGCGCCCTGCCCGAAGTAGTTGAGCAGCAGCGCCGGCAGCACGAACACGAACCAGATCCAGCGGATCGGACTGCGCCCGAAGTGTCCGATGTCGGCGTACAGAGCCTCGGCGCCGGTGGTGACCAGGAAGACGCCGAAGAGGATCAGGAAGGCCTCCACCCCGTTGCGGCTGAAGAACTCGACGGCATGCGCTGGGTTGACGGCGGACACCACCTGCGGTTGCACGGTGATGCCGTACGCACCCAGCGCCGCGATGACCAGGAACCACACCGCCATGATCGGCCCGAATGTCCAGCCGACCCGTGTCGACCCGAAGTGCTGCACGGCGAACAGCAGGACCAGGATCACCAGCGTCACCGGGAGCACGAAGCGCGCCATACCGGGCGAGGCGACCTGCAACCCTTCGACCGCGCTGAGGATCGAGATCGCGGGGGTGATCATGACGCCGGCATAGAGCATCGACGCTCCGGCCAACCCGAGCAGGACCAGGCCGCGGCGCGACAGACGCTGCATGTTCCGCCATGGGCGCAGCAGGGCGATCAGCGCGAACATGCCGCCCTCACCGCGGTTGTCCGCACGCAGCACGAAGACCATGTACTTGACCGAGACGATGAGGATCAACGTCCAGAACACCAGCGACAGGACGCCCAGCACGTTCACCGGATTCGGTGCGAGCACCCGGTCGCCGCCGGTGAACACCGTGTGCAGCGAGTAGATGACACTGGTGCCCAGGTCGCCGTAGACGACGCCGAGCGTGGCCAACGCCACGAGCGCCTGCTTGGCCCAACCCTCGCGTGCGGCCTCGTCCCGCCCTGCGCTGGAACCTGTGTCAGACTTCCCGCTCACGACGTTGACCTCGATCTCCCCATCCACACGATCCCATCAGTCAGGCGGCGATGCCATCTGCTGCGGTGGCTTCGGGCGGATGGTGTAGGCAGCGGCGTGCACCAGCCGATTATCGTGGTCCGACCAGCAGCTCGTCGACCGCTCATGGCTGCGTCGTGTCGTCGTGGGTGACGGCGTCCTTGGCCTTGGCGAAAAGCTGCGCCGCCATCGCTCGGGCGGAGTTGCGGATCACGGCCGACTCGGCAGGATCGCCCTTGAGCAGGGTGGAA
>JAKDLH010000369.1 GCA_030452945.1 Microlunatus sp.
GCCTGGCCGAGGAGCTCACCGCAAGCGCGATCGTTGTGGGATCTGGCGCCGACGCCGCGATTGGGCGGCTGAGCCCGGGCAGCACCAGCGAACGGCTGTTGCATGGTGCGCCTTGCCCGGTCGCGGTCGCACCGCGCGGTTATCGGTTCCGTGAGGTGGACGCCACCGTACGCACGGTCGCGGTCGCCTACGTCGACAGCGACGAGGGGCGAGAGGCCCTCGAGCTTGCCGCGTCGATAGGTCAGCGGACCGGTGCACATCTGCTCGTTCTGACGGTCACCGAGCGGCCAGAGTCGGTGGCATCCGAGCAGCTCGCCAACGAGGCCGCCGAGGCCGCTCCGGGGCTCGCGTCATCGGTGGAAGTGCTTACCGGCCGCGACGTGGCCGCCGCGCTTGCCAAGCGTAGCGAGCACGAGATCGATCTTCTGGTCTGCGGCTCCCGCGGCTACGGGCCAGTCCGCAGCGTGCTGCTGGGTGGAGTGTCTCGCCGACTGGTTCGCACAGCAGCCTGTCCGGTGCTGATCGTTCCCCGGGGTGGACCGCGACCATCCTGACCGGGCAAAGCTGTCCGAGGTGATGACCTGCCTTCAGCCCCCGGCTGATGGCTGCCAACTGGACCCGTTGTTCACGGGTCCGGGCGGATGGACGGAGGATCATCACACGTTCGAGGCCGGCTGTTCTTTACGACGACGTCAGCGCAATCGGGTGCACTGACCTCGCCAGCCCTCGGCCCCGATGGTCTGGTCCTGTTGTCTGCGTCCTGGGCGCACAAGGTCGTGTTTCCGACCCCGAACTGGGCGACACGATCATGGCACTCGTCTCCCGCTACTAACCTCGTCCAGCTGGTCAACAGCTGCTTCGGCAAGGGATAGCCCTGGGACGCCCACTACGACGACATGGTCAAAGGCTGGCGGCTTCTTCCCGCTCAACCTGCGCCTCCACCTGGAACACTTTGTCGGTCGCTCGGCCACGCCGTCGCTCTCAACGGCGATCTACTGCGCGGCTGATTTCAATTGTGCGCGCCCGGCGTTCGTGGCATCTGTGGTGGTCTCGTGTTCTTCGCGTCGGGCCGGAAGATAACCGAACACGCCGAGGATCGAGAAGGCACCGGTCACCAGGATCGCTGTGCCGGTGGAGGTGTGGGCGGCAAGGGGCCCTACGGCCAGCAGTCCGAGGCTGTAAGTCCCGCCGGCGATCATGGAATTCATTGACAGCACGGTGGCGCGATTGCCGGACTCGGCCTGCCGGTGCAGCAGGGTGGCATGCATCGGGCCGGCTGCCCCGTGGGTGAGGTAGGCGAGCAGGTACGCGCTGATCAGGCCCACGGGGCCGGCGGCCAGACCCATCAGCATCACGAAGGCACCGTTGGTGACGCGGCTGATCATGGCCGTTCGTGCTACCCCGAGCCGGCGGCTGGTCAGCCCCGCCAGGAGGGAACCGACGGCGAACAGTCCCCAGGCGGCGGCCGAGGATGGCCCGAAGATCGCGCCGGCGCGGTTCTCGCCACCGACAAGCTCGGTCAGACGGATCGGGGTGAGCATCTCGAAGCCGATCATGCCGAGGCTCCAGAACACTTCGACCAGGACCAGGGTCCGCAACACCCGACGGCTCCGCAGAGTCCGCAAGCCGTCGGCGACGACCCGAGGGGCTGCTTTAGCGGTGGCTAGCGCCGCAGCCACCCCCGCTCGATCGCGGCCAGGTTCACGTACCAGCACTACGGTCAACACCACGTGCACGGCGCCCAGGACAATCGAGACGGCGTACGGCAGGGTCAGCGCGCTGCCCGGCAACGGGTGCCAGGCGATCAGGCCGCCGGAGACTAGCGCCCCGCCGGCAATAGCCATCCCGAGCACGGTGGCGGCCTGGCTGAGGGACTGATCGACCGCGGTGTCCGGGTCGTCGGCGAGGGCCGCGTCGACGTACCAGGACTCCAGCGGCCCGGAGTCCAGCGCCCGGAACACGCCCTGCAGGGCCAGCGCCAGCACGAAGGCCCACAGATCATGCGCCAGTAGGAAGATGGTGGCCGAAACCGCGCCAATCAGCCCGGCCAGGACCAACACCGGTCGGCGACCGAGAGTATCGGCGAACCCACCGGTCGGCAGTTCCAGGGCCAGCATCACGAAGCCCTGGGCGGACAGGATCACCCCGATCTCGGCCAGCCCGATCCCCCGCTGCAGCGGGATCAGTGTGGTCAGTCCGAAGGTCAAGCCCACCGGCAGCCACCGGGTGGCGCTCAAGATCAACAGTCGTCTTCGGGCCGATGCTGCGGAGAGGATCATCGCTGGCCCGCCTCAGGCGCGGTGAGGTCGGTCGGCGAGGCGTGGGTGAAGACCGACAGCTTGCGCGCGGCCGGCTCGCCGTGCCCAGCGTCACGGTAGCGGGTAAGGATGGCGTCGAGTTCGGCCCTCAACGCCACCAGTTGGTCGCTGGTCACCGTGACGATGGTGTCGTTCAGCCCCAGGGCATCAGCCCAGGCTCTGGGCCACTCCTGGGCAGTGTCCAGCCAGGCCTCGGCTCGGTGGGCGAACTGGTGGATGTAGTTGCGCTCCAGCCAACCCGCGGCTGTGGCCGCGTCCTCATCGTCGCTGAAGTCGGAGGTGTGCCAGGCGTGGAAGTCCGTGCTGGCCCGCCACAGCCGCCGCTTGCCTTCGCCGTCGCCGGTGTCGGTGACCAATCCGACCGACTCGAGCTTGCGCAAGTGGTAGCTCGTGGCGCCGGTGTTGGTGCCGAGCGCCTCCGCCAATCCGGTTGCAGTGTCAGGACCATCGATCCGAAGCCGGGACAGCAGCCGGGAGCGAAGCGGGTGGGCGAGGGTGCGGACGGCCGCTGAGTCGAGCCGGAGGCCGGTGTAGTGGTCTGCCATGGACACACACTATCTCTGCACAGATTCTATGCACAATAGTTGTGCACCTACAATACGGACCGATCTTGACCCACGCACAACCCGAGCGGGCGCGGCGACCAGAGCGAAATCCGACGACACTTGGCCGGACGTCGAGATTCTCGCTACCTCGTCGCCTTCCGACTGGGGACGGTTCCGCGGCACTCGCCTCTCGTCCTACGATCCCTGACATGACGACTCAGGTAGCTTCCGATTTCGGG
>JAKDLH010000370.1 GCA_030452945.1 Microlunatus sp.
GCCCGGCAGCGTCGCACAGACCGCCGATATCACCCCCGCGTACGGGGTGCTGCGCTCGATCAGGGCCAGGCGCAGCAACTCCAGACTGCGCCGAAACTCCTGCAGCAGCTCCCGGCCGTCGACCGGGTCGACCCGAGCCGCGTACTCCAAGATCAGCGGCAGGTAGTCGGTCAACTCGCCGTGGGTGTTGACCAGGAAGCTCGATCGGCGGTAGCGCTGCTTGATCGCCGCCAGGGTCTCGCCTCGTCGCCGGGTGTCGCCGTCGGTGTAATAGGACAGATAGAGGGTTTGCTTGCGGGAGAGGTCGAACACCTCGACGTAGTGCTGCTGGACTGTGGCCAGATCCTGGCTCGCCCAGACCTCGAACAGGCCGTCGAAGGAACTCCGGTGCTCGGACGCGTCCTGGCCGAGCGCACCGTCGATCAGACTTCGGCGGTCCAACAGCTCGGAATCGGGATAGCCCAGCACCAGCGAAGCCGCCTGCCACACCACCCGTTCGGCTAACCCCGATCGCCCCTTTCGGTCGGTCGGGCGTGGCTTCTCCGCTGCGCCGAACCTCACACCTGCCCCTGTCGTTCGCGGCTGGCGGCATCGGTGGGAAACAGACCCGCCGGGCTGCCGTTGCCGTCCCAGTTGAGCAGGTTCACCCGACCGCGCAGACTGTCTCCCGAGCTGGAGCTGTCGGAAGTCTGACGCTCGCGCAGCGCCTGGAACGTCTCCACGGCCACCGGGGTGGGGCGGCCACTGGCCTCGCCGAACGGACCCGATGCGCCGGGATCCTCGTACGGACCGCCGTCGAAGTCCAACGAGCAGCCCATCTCCTCCAGGTCGTGTGCCTGCTCCACGTGGGCCTGCGGGATGACATACCGCTCGTCGTACTTGGCGATCGCCAGCAGTCGGTACATGTTGTACATCTCCTGCGCGTTCATCCCCACCGACGCCGAGATCGAGTCATCTGCCGGCTGGCCGAGGGTGACGGTACGCATGTGGGCCCGCATGGCGGCCAGGGTGGTCAGCACCCGCTCGATCTCACTGACATCACCGGCGGTGAACAGCTCGGCCAGATACTCCAGCGGGATCCGCAATTCGCGGATAGCGCCGAACAGGACGCCAGCGTTCTCGGCGTCATGACCCTGGTCCCGGAGCAGGTCCACGATGGGCGACAGCGGCGGGATGTACCAGACCATCGGCATCGTCCGATACTCCGGATGCAGCGGCAGCGCCACCTTGTACTTCTTGGCCAGTGCGTAAACCGGGGAGCGCCGGGCGGCGTCAAGCCAGTCCTCGGGGATTCCTTCGGCTCGCGCGTTGCGGATCACCTCCGGATCGGAGGGATCCAAGATCACGTCGAGCTGAGCCTGGTAAAGGTCCTTTTCATCCGGTGTCGCGGCGGCGGCGGTGACCGCGTCCGCGTCGTAGAGGAACAGTCCGAGATACCGCAGCCGACCGACACAGGTCTCCGAGCAGACGGTCGGCAGTCCAACCTCCACCCGGGGATAGCAGAATGTGCACTTCTCGGCCTTGCCGGTCTTGTGGTTGAAGTAGATCTTCTTGTACGGGCAGCCGGTGATGCACTGCCGCCACCCGCGGCAGCGGTCCTGGTCGACCAGCACGATCCCGTCCTCGGACCGCTTGTAGATGGCGCCGGATGGGCAGGACGCCATGCAGGACGGGTTCAGGCAGTGCTCGCAGATCCGCGGCAGATAGAACATGAAGGTCTGTTCGAACTCGAACTTGATCTTCTCGTTCGACTCCTGCCGCACCTTGGCCACGATCGGGTCCAGGTGACCCATCTCGGTGGCGCCGCCGAGATCATCGTCCCAGTTGGCCGACCAGGTGATCTTGGTGTCCTCGCCGGTGATCAACGACTTCGGCCGGGCCACCGGGAAGTCGTCACCCAGCGGGGCGTCGATCAGCGTCTGGTAGTCATAGGTCCACGGCTCGTAGTAGTCGGCCAGTTCTGGCTGCACGGGAGAGGCGAAGATGCCGAACAGCTTCTTCAGCCGACCACCCGCCTTGAGCTGCAGCCGACCGCGGCGATTGAGCTCCCAGCCGCCCTTCCACTTCTCCTGGTCCTGGTACCGCCGGGGGTATCCCTGCCCGGGTCGGGTCTCCACGTTGTTGAACCAGACGTACTCGGTGCCCGACCGGTTGGTCCAGGCCTGCTTGCAGGTGACCGAGCAGGTGTGGCACCCGATGCACTTGTCCAGGTTCATCACCATGCCCATCTGAGCCATCACGCGCATCAGGATCGCCCTCCTTTGTTGCTGCACCTGGTGTCGCTGCTCCGCGTTCTGGCGGGGCCCATCGCAGCCAAGACAGGCATCAGTACTGCACCTCCTGCGAGCGACGACGGATGGTGGCCACCATGTCCCGCTGGTTACCGGTGGGACCGAGATAGTTGAACGCGTACGAGAGCTGAGCGTATCCGCCGATCAGATGGGTCGGCTTGACCAGCAACCGGGTGACCGAGTTGTGGATGCCGCCGCGACGGCCCGTCCGCTCCGACTTCGGCACCTCGATGGTGCGTTCCTGGGCGTGGTGGACGTAGACCACCCCGTCCGGCATCCGGTGGCTGACGATGGCCCGACCGACCAACACGCCGTTGGTGTTGTGGCACTCCATCCAGTCGTTGTCGGCGACCCCGATGGCCTCGGCGTCGGCCGGACTGAGCCACACGGTCGGACCGCCCCGGGACAGCGACAACATGAACAGGTTGTCCTGATACTCGGAGTGGATCGACCACTTGGAGTGCGGGGTGAGATAGCGCACGACTACCTCCTTCGCCCCGTCCGGTCCGAGCTTCGGCTCCCCGAACAAGCGGTTCATGTCCAGTGGTGGCCGGTAGATCGGCAACGCCTCACCCAGGTCACGCATCCAGTCGTGGTCGAGGAAAAAGTGCATCCGGCCGGTCAGCGTGTGCCACGGCTTCAGCCGCTCCACGTTCACGGTGAACGGGGCGTACCGTCGGCCGCCGGTCTCTGATCCCGACCATTCCGGTGAGGTGATCACCGCCACCGGCGCCTGCTGGGTCTGGGCGAAGGTGATCCGCTTCTCCTCCGAGCCCTCCGCCAGATCGTGCAACGTCTTGCCGAC
>JAKDLH010000371.1 GCA_030452945.1 Microlunatus sp.
GGGGCGGTGGCGGACAGCGTACTCACGGGATTCATGACTCGACAACGCCAGCAGGACGAGGACGCTCAAGGCCACCGTGGGCAGCTCGGCAAGCCCGATGGTTTCGCTGCCGGACGCGTTCGCGGCGAAGGCGCTGATCGTGGCCAGGACGCAATACAGCATCACCAACAGCCGGGCGATATTCCGGCCGCGGAGGGTCGCCAGACCGAGGACCAGGTCGATCACGCCGCCCACCAGCAGGAAGATGCCCACGATGGTGGCGGTGATCGTATCAACCGTCACATCAGCTCCCGAGTCGTCGCTCAAGGTGGCAACCCCGAGGTGTCCGGCGAGCAACACCAGCAGTCCCAGGACGATGGTGCCGACGCCCCGGAGCATTGCCACTACGGACCCGAAAACCGTTTGGAACGGTCGCTTGTCCCGGCTGTCGCTGAGCTCCTCGTCCGGCACGATCGGTGCCGACACGGCCCTCAGATCCAGGATCGGCAAGTCACCGTCGGTCTTGATCAGGTCACCGCCACCGTTGCGCGAGTGGTAACCAGTGGAAAAGTCCTTGATCACCTGCAGCGATGCGTCCGGATTCTTTCCGGTCACCGTGGACACCACATAATCCCGCTCGATGTCGGTGTTCGCCTCGATTTTGTGGGTGATCTGGAAGGTGAACAGCGAGAACCCCACACTGCGGTCATACGTACCGGCCGCCAGCCAGTCCACCGAGTAGCCTCCGGGGAGCATCCAGCCCTCCGGGCAGCGCCAGAACCGGATGTGGTGGCGCTGGGACGTGCTCCCTCCGACCTCCTGCTGGTAGGCGAAGTCCTGCTGGCGATCGAACAGCAGCAAGGGACTGACCGGAGCGTGGGGGTAGCTACGTCGGGTGAGCGTGGAGCCGACCATCCTCCGTCCCGAGGCGGCCGTCAGATCGTCGGCCCGAATCCAACCGGCGACCTCCATGGCCCGGTGGATCTGCCCCTCATGGCCGAGCACCGCGAGGTTCACCGGGTCACCGAGCAGGCCGTCAGCGGTCCGGGTCCGGCCGATGAAGTAGTCGGGAACGTAGAGACGGGTGAGGACCCGGTGCAGCCGGGGCAGCAGCAAGTAGGTGAACAGCAGCCAGAAGACGACCAACAACAACAGCGGCCAACCCGGTCGGACACCCTGCCGGAGCAGCAGGTACGCCAGCCAGATCGAGGCCAGTCCGGCGAACGCGAACAGCACACCGTCGATCTTGTCCATTAGACCGAGGGGGCGCCGCACCGACCGTCTTGACGAAGCCATGAGCACAGTCTGGCCGATAGCGCGGATCAGCCGATGCTCGGCTCACCCGAGTCCGCGCGGCACAGCAACCGGTCAACGCCGCTCAGGACGGCACATCTTCCGGTCGGGCGAGGATTTGCCGGACCGCTGCGGCGAAGACCAGTGAAGGCTTCATGAACCGGCCGTGGTCCCCCGGGAAACTCGACCGGAGACTGGTCCAGCTGCTCGGCCAGGGCCTCGGCGGACCGGCGAGCGAACTTCGGCCCCGAGGCGGTCGCGAGGAGAACACTCTCTGATCAGCCCACGTCGACCGTGATGGTGTGCCAGCCCGTCGCGCCGTCGGGGCCGGGTGGCGCCTGGTCCTCGGTCTGCACCTGGCCATCAGCGTTGGTGGCGCGCACGGCGACCGTGTGCTGGCCAGGTAGCGCATCCCAGCGGTAGACCCACTGCCGCCAGGTGTCCGGCCCAGTCACCTGGGCCAGCTCCGCTTCCCGCCAGTCGCCGTCGATGGCAACCTCGACCTTTGCGATCCCGGTGTGCTGATCCCAGGCGACCCCGGCCACCACGACCTGGCCGGCGTCGAGGGAGCGCTTGCGGGGTACGTCGATCCGCGACGCCGTCTTGATCGGGCCCAGGGCCGACCAACCCAGCGGGGTCCAGTAGCCCCGGTCCTCGGCGAACGTAGTCACCTTCAACTCGCGGACCCACTTGGTGGCCGATACGTAGCCGTACAGGCCCGGCACCACCATTCGTACCGGGTAGCCGTGTTCCAGAGGCAGGGGCTCGCCGTTCATCCCGACGGCCAGCAGGGCCATCCGATCAGGATCGGTGAGGGCGGCGAGCGGCGTCCCGGCGGTCCAGCCGTCATCGCTGGTCGACAACACCATGTCCATCCCCGGGCGGATACCAGCTTCAGCCAGTAGGTCACGAATCGGGTAGCCGAGCCAGACCGCGTTGCCGACCAGGTCGCCGCCGACTTCGTTGGAGACGCAGGCCAGGGTGGCCACGTGCTCGACCATCGGTCGCGCAATTAGGTCGGCAAAACTGATGGTCATCTCCCGGTCGACCTGGCCGGTGACGGTCAGCGACCAGTCCTCGACGGCGATGGTTGGCACCTGCAGGGCGGTGTCGATGCGGTAGAAGTCGGCGTTAGGGGTGAGGTATGGCGCGAGCCCGTCGATCCCCAACTCGGCCTCGGCCGGAATCGGGGCGCTCCCGGTCGCCGGCGGCAACCGGAGCTGCGATCGTGCCTCTTCGACCGCCCCGGCGGTCGCGACCAGTGCTCGCCCGGCCACGGCGCCGGCGGTGGCTGCCAGCGCCGCCACCCCGGTCCAGATCAGGAATGTCCGTCGCGCCATGGCTACCGCTACCTGATCCGGCTCTGCGGTGGCCGCCACGGTACGCAGACGCTGGAGGCGAGCGATCAGTGCTCGGAGGACCACGTAGCCGCAGAGAAGTCCGAGGACTGTGGGCACGACGGCCCGCACAGAGGTTTGCCCACCGGCGAGGGCCGCGATCAGCCCGACCGCTGCCACGCCGGCGAAGACCAGCCCACCGCCGTACGGCCGACGCAACTCCAGCCGGCCGGCGAGGGCGCACAACGCCAGCACCCCCAACACGATCAGCACGAGCAGGACCGGCTTGTCGGCGGTCCCGAGGGTTTCCTTGCCCCAGTTGACCAGACCGGCCGGCAACAAGTTGATGATCATGGTGCCCACCGCCGGAACCGGTGCGCCGGACGGGGCGATCAGCCAGGCGGTCAAGTCAGCCACCGCCATCCCAACCACGCCGCCGACTGCGCCGCACACCCACGCCCAGCGCTGCGCAAGTGGCGTCGCTG
>JAKDLH010000052.1 GCA_030452945.1 Microlunatus sp.
TGAGCTGGTTGTAAGACCCTGAGCTGGTTGTAAGACCCTGAGCTGGTTGTAAGACCCTGAGCTGGTTGTAAGACTCAGTGGCGCGACACCAGGCTGTGCGCGAAGAATCGCACGTTGCCCGGCTTCTCGGCCAGCCGACGCACCAGATAGCCGTACCAGTCGGTGCCGTACGGCACGTAGACCCGCATGGTGTGGCCGAGGGTCGCCAGCCGGTGCTGCTCCGCCGGCCGGATCCCGTACAGCATCTGCAGCTCGAAGCTGCTGAGGTCCCGCTGCTGCCGTTCGGCCAGCGCCACCCCGATCTCGACCAGGCGCGGGTCGTGTGTGGCCAGCATCGGATAGCCCTGGCCCGCCATCAAGATCTTGGTGCAGCGCACGTAGGACTTGTCGATTTCCGCCGGCTCGGTGTAGGCGACCGACTCCGGTTCGGCGTAGGCCCCTTTGCAGAGTCTGATCCGTGACCCCTCGTACGCCAGATCGGCGCAGTCGCCCTCGGTGCGGAACAGGTAGGCCTGCAACACCGCACCCACCCATGGGTAATCCCGGCGCAGCTCACGCACCACCGAGAGGGTGGAGTCGGTGAGGGTGTGGTCCTCCATGTCGATGGTCACCGTGGTCCCGGCGTCGGACGCCGCCTGGCAGATCAACTGTGCGTTCTCGGTGGCGATCTTCTCCCCGTCGGCACCGAGGAGCTGGCCGACCGCAGACAGTTTGACCGACACCTCCGCCTGATCGGCCAGTTCGGCCTCGGCCAGACGCCCGAGCAAATCCAGGTAGGCGTCGGTGGCCGACGAGGCCTGCGAGATCTTGGTGGTGTCCTCGCCGAGGTGGTCGATGGTGACGGCAAGCTTCGCGCCCACGAGATCTCCAGTCACCCCCAGCACCTCGTCGACGGTCTCACCCGCCACGTAGCGATCCACGACCGCCGAGGTCAGCGGCGCCTTGGTGATCAACGACTTGATTGCGCCACTGCGGGACACCCGCATCAAAACCTCGCGCATGACTGCCATCTCAGGTGCTCCCGACTGTGCCGGCGGAAAGGGCCTTCGCGACGCCGCCGCCGTCGACCGCATAGGTGGAATGGACCGAGGCGGCCAGATAAAGTCGGCTGAAGGCCAGCGACTCGGCCAGATCAGCCTCGCGACTGGCCCGGGTATCGGACTTGCGGGTGTTCACCTCGAGCACCACATGACCGTCGAAGTCGGTCTCGGCGAGGTACTCCAACACCTTCGACGCCTGTTGATCGCCGCGCCCCGGCACCATGTGCTCGTCCTTGGCCGAGCCGCTGCCGTCGGTCAAGTGGACATGACGCAACCGTTTTCCCCACTTCTTGGCCAAGTCGAGCGACTGCTGGTTCGCCGTCGAGGCGTGCGAGAGATCGAGGGTCAGGCTGTCGTAGTCGAGCTCCGTCGGATCCCAGCCGGGCATGTACGCCTTCAGCTCTCCGCCGGGGGTTCGCCACGGATACATGTTCTCCACCGCGAACGTGATCCCGGTCTCCTCGGTCAGCCGACGGACCCCGGCGACGAAACCGCGCGCGTAGTCTCGCTGCCATCGGAAGGGCGGATGCACCACCACCACCTGACAGTCCAGCCGCAGTGCGGCCTCCGCCGAGCGCGCCAGCTTGGACCACGGATCGCTGCCCCAGACTCGTTGGGTGATCAGCAGGCAGGGTGAGTGGACCGACAGCACCGGGATCTGGTGGTAGTCGCGCAGCTTCTCCACGGCGTCGATGTCGGCGGCGACGGGGTCGATGCCGACCATCAGTTCTACGCCGTCGTAGCCGAGCCGCCGGGCCAGTTCGAACGCGCTCGAGGTGGTTTCGGGATAGACCGAGGACGTCGACAGCCCCACCTTCGCGGCCGGGACCTTCACGGCACGCTCGTCGGCATCGGACACGCCCTACAGCGTAACGCCCTCCGCGTAGGCTCACCGCGTGCCCGAGGTGAGCCTGCCGTTTCCCCGCGCGTTCGTGGAGTTCACCGACCCGGGCGACGCCGAGACCGTCTACCGCTGCGACCTCACCTGGCTCACGTCGCGCTGGAGGTGCATCTTCGGCCACGGTTGCCGCGGGATCTACGCCGATCGGCCGGACGACGGCTGCTGCACTTTGGGTGCGCACTTCGCCGACTCCGACGATGAGTTGCGAGTTAGCAGAGCCACCCAGCAGCTCACCGCCGCGCAGTGGCAGTACCAGGACGTCGCCAAGTCCGGCGGCTGGGTCGAACTCGAGGGACCGGACACCCTCGCCGAGGGCGAGGAGCCGTCCCGCAAGACGCGGATCGTCGACGGCGCCTGCATCTTCCTCAACCGGCCCGGGTTCGCCGCCGGTCAGGGCTGCGCCCTCCATCTGCTGGCTCTGGACCAGGGCCGCAGCTTCACCGAGACCAAACCGGACGTGTGCTGGCAACTGCCGCTGCGGCGCCAATTCCGTACGGTCACTCGCGGTGACGAGACCACCTACACCGAGGTCAGCATCGGGGAGTACGTGCGTGAGGGCTGGGGACCGGGCGGCCACGACCTGGACTGGTACTGCACGTCCAACACCGAGGCGCACGTCGGCTCTCAGCCGGTATTCGAGGCGAACTCCGACGAGCTGATCGAGTTGATGGGTCGCCCGGCGTACGCGGTGCTGGCCGAGCTGTGTCGGGACTTCGACGCCAGAGCCGGCCAACGGGTGCGCCATCCCGCCACGTTGGAGTCGCAGTCCTCGTCCGACCGATAATTTCACCCCCTTGACGCGTCCGGAAGTGACGGACACCACAATAGGATCATGCGCCTGGACCATCTGTCGTACGCAGCGGGTCCCGAGGGCGCCAGGGCTTCGGCAAGCAAGCTCGGGCAGCTCTTGGGATCGGAGTTCGTCGACGGCGGGTTCCACCCCCGGTTCGGCACCCGCAACTTCACCCTGCCGCTGTCCGAAGGTCGCTACGTCGAAGTCGTCGAGGTGCTCGACCATCCCGCGGCCGAAAAAGCCGTCTTTGGCCAAGTCGTCCGCGCCCGGTCGGCCGAAGGCGGCGGCTGGCTCGGCTGGGTCGTAGCGGTGAGTGACCTCGCCGAGTACGAGACGCGGATCGGCCGTCGGGCCATCGAGGGCCACCGGCACCGACCGGACGGGGCGCTGCTGGAGTGGCTGCAGCTGGGGGTCGCAGGGCTGCAGAGTGATCCGCAGCTGCCCTTCTTCGTCTACTGGCTCAGTGACCCGGCGATTCACCCGTCCTCCGACGGCGGCCACCTCGACCTGCTCGGGCTGGAGATCGCCGGTAGCCAGAATCGGGTGGAGAGTTGGCTGGGTGGAGCCGCGGCGGAGGTGCTGGCCGACATCCCGATCGACTGGGTCGCCCCCAACGGCCAGCCGGGACTGATCGCGGCGACGTTTGGAACCGAGCACGGGGTCGTGCGCATCTAGCCGCGTCTAGCCGGTCAAGCTACTTTCCGTCGCACCACCTAATCTGGCCCCATGGGGATTCAGATACGACCCGAGGCCACCACGCTACCCGTCTACCGTCCGGGGCGGCGGCCGCCGGTCGTGGACGGCCGGCCTACCTACAAGCTGTCCAGCAACGAGAACCCCTATCCACCGTTGGCCGGGGTGCTCGACGCGGCGACGAGGGCCTGCGAGGAGATGAACCGCTACCCCGACATGGGCATGTCGACGCTGACCCAGACCCTGGCCGAGCGGCTCGGAGTGCCGCCGGAGCGGATCGCGTTCGGCACCGGGTCGGTGGCCGTCCTGTACCAGCTGCTGGCGGTGCTCGACCGGTCCGACGCCGAGGTGGTGTACGCGTTCCGAAGCTTCGAGGCGTACCCGATCGCCATTCAGCTGAGCGGCGCCGCCGGCGTGCCGGTGCCACTGACCGACACCTACGAGCACGACCTGACCGCGATGCTCGCGGCGATCACCCCCGCCACCGTCGCGGTGCTGCTGTGCACCCCGAACAACCCCACCGGCCCCGCGCTGCGCCAGACCGACGTCGAGGCTTTCCTCGATCGCGTGCCCACCGATGTCGCGGTGGTGATCGACGAGGCCTACCTGGAGTTCATCGACGACCCGGCCGCGGTCGCCGGCGTGACCTTGCTCGACCGCGAGAACGTCATCGTGTTGCGCACCTTCTCCAAGGCGTACGGGCTGGCCGGGCTCCGCGTCGGCTACTGCCTCGGCGCTCCGGAGGTGACCCAGGTGGTCCGGGCCGCCGCCACGCCGTTCGGGGTGACGAACATGGCCCAGGCCGCGGCCCTGGCCTCGCTCGCGGCGGAGGCGGACCTGCGGGAGCGAGTGGAGGAGTTGGTCCGGCGTCGAGCCGTGATGCTGAAGGGCTTCCGCGAGCTCGGCTTCGAGGTGCCCGATACCCAGGCCAACTTCGTCTGGCTACCGGCGGGTCCGGCGACCCAGGCTTGGGCCGACACCTTCGCCGCTGCCGGTGTGATGGTCCGTCCCTACGCCTCCGGCAGCTCCTGTCACGGGATCCGAGTCACCGTCGGTGAGTCGGAGGCCAACGATCTGGTCCTGGAGGTCGCGGCGACCCTTCGCTCACCCTGAACCCCTAACCCGCGGGGTGTCAGACCTGACCCGTACGGTCGCCGCCATGGCCAAGACACAGACCCGTCCGTCCCACCGGTGCACCGAGTGCGGCTGGACCACCATCCGCTGGGTGGGTCGATGCGGGGAGTGCCAGGCCTGGGGCAGTGTGGTCGAGGTGGGTGCCCCGAAACTGGCCGAGGTCAAGGTCGCGACCCCGGTCCGACGGGCGACCCCGATCAAAGACGTCGACCCCGACGCCGCGGCCCGGGTCCGGACGGGCGTCAGTGAGCTAGACCGGGTCCTCGGCGACGGCCTGGTGCCCGGTGCGGTTGTGCTGCTGGCCGGCGAGCCGGGCGTCGGCAAGTCGACTTTGCTGCTGGAAGTCGCGGCGCAGTGGGCGAAGGCGGGCCGCACCACCCTGTACGTGACCGGCGAGGAGTCCGCGGCCCAGGTCCGGTTAAGGGCCGGGCGCACGGACGCGCTGGCCGACCAGCTCTATCTGGCGGCGGAGACCGACCTGGGTACGGTGCTCGGTCACGTCGAGGAGGTGCGCCCGTCACTGCTGGTGGTGGACTCCGTGCAGACCGTCGGCACCGCGGAAGCGGACGGCTCCCCCGGTGGCGTCACCCAGGTGCGAGAGGTGACCGGTGCGCTGGTCCGGATGGCCAAACAGCGCGGCATGGCGGTCATCATCATCGGGCACGTGACCAAGGACGGCGCGATCGCGGGCCCTCGGCTGCTCGAGCACCTGGTCGATGTGGTGCTGGCCTTCGAGGGTGACCGGCACTCCGGCTTCCGACTGGTTCGGGCCACCAAGAATCGGTTCGGCCCGGCCGATGAGGTCGGCTGCTTCGAGATGGCCGACGTCGGCATCCTCGAGGTGCCCGACCCGTCCGGTCTGTTCACCTCACGGCACGAGGAACCGGTGCCCGGCACCTGCGTCACCGTCACCATGGAGGGTCGCCGCCCGCTGCTCGCCGAACTGCAGGCCTTGGCCGGCAAGTCACCCCTGCAGATGCCTCGTCGGACCATGCACGGCGTGGACTCCGGTCGGCTGGCGATGGTGCTGGCCGTGCTGGAGCGCCGAGCCGGCATCAGACTGCGCGACAGCGACGTGTACGTCTCGACCGTCGGCGGCGCACGGGTGATCGACCCATCCGCCGATCTCGCGGCCGCCGTGGCGGTCGCCTCCAGCGCGCGCGACGTGCAGCTCGCCCAGCGGTGTGTCGTGATCGGCGAGGTCGGCCTGGCCGGCGAGCTCCGTCGCGTCCCGGGGCTGGATCGGCGGCTCGCCGAAGCCGCCCGGCTCGGGTTCACCGAGGCGGTGGTGCCGTCGGACTCGCGGCTGAGTGAGCAGATCAGCATGAGTCGCCAGGGCATGCTCATCCACACCGAGCCCACCGTCGCTGATGCTCTCCGGGTGCTCGGCATCACCGGCCGGGCCGGTGGCTGAGATGCTCCGGCGTGGGAACGAGTTTGTCCACCTGTCTCGGGATCCTCCTAAGATGACCAGAGATCGCGACCCGGTGGCGGGTCGGCCGGGTGAGGACGGAACGCGTGGCGCACGAAGGAACGAACCGTGGCCGGGTGCTCGGCTATTTAGCCCAGGTCGCGCCTGGAACGCCGCTGCGGGACGGCTTCGAGCGGATCCTGCGTGGTCGCACCGGCGCATTGGTCGTGATGGGCCACACCCGCGAGGTGCAGGATCTGTGCACCGGCGGTTTCGAGTTGAATGTCGGATTCACCGCCACCGCCCTGCGGGAGCTGGCCAAGATGGACGGCGCGATTGTGCTGGAGTCCGACAGCCACCGGATCGTTCGGGCCGGGGTGCAGTTGATGCCGGCGGCCACCATCCCCACCGCGGAGACGGGCACCCGCCACCGGACCGCTGACCGGGTGGCTCGGCAGACCGGGGTCCCGGTGATCGCGGTGTCGTCGTCAATGGCGACCATCTCGCTCTACGTCGACGCGTACCGGCAATTCGTCGAGCACCCCGACCAGATCCTGAGCCGGGCCAACCAGGCGCTGCAGACTTTGGAGCGCTATCGCGCGCGGCTGCGGGAGGTGACCGTTCGGCTCTCCGGTCTCGAGGTGCAGGACCAGGTGACCGTACGCGACGTCGCCGCCGTCGCCCAACGACTGGAGATGGTCCAGCGACTCGACGCTGAGCTGGCCGAGTACGTGGCCGAACTCGGCTCCGAGGGCCGCCTGCTGGTGCTCCAGCTGCACGAGCTGACAACCGGGCTCCCCGAGCTGGCCGAGCTGGTGGAGCGGGACTACCGCCCCGACGGCAACGACGGAGGCGACGGCACGTTCGGTCAGAGCCGGCTCGCCGATCTCGACAGCGGCCAGCTCCTCGATCTGGCGTTGGTGGCCCGCACGGTCGGTTTTGCCACGACCGACCTCGACGTCAGGATCACCCCTCGCGGCTATCGGCAGGTCGCTCAGATCCACCGCCTGCCTCGTGCGCTCGGCGAGCGCCTGATCGAGCACTTTGGCAGTCTGCAGGCTCTGTTCGCCGCCAGCGGGTCGGACCTGCAGGAGGTCGAGGGCGTCGGCGAACAGCGCGCCCGGGCCATCCGGAACGGTTTGGTGCGGGTCGCGGAGTCCGCGTACGCGGATCCCTCGCCTGACTGACCTCAAGTCAGCTGATGACCATCCGAAGCTGCACCGGCTTGGCGCCATCGAGCTGGGCAGTCGCCCAGTAGGTGCCCGGTCGAGGGATCTCCGACTGGCGTCGACAGTTCTTGCCTTCGGCCGACCGTCGACCGTCCCAGGTCATCTTCCACGCCACGCCGGCCTGGGGAGCGAGCACCCGGTCGAACGCCTTCAGCGCCTTCGGGCAGTCCCGGCTGCTCCAGATCCGGTCCTTGCCGGAGTAGATCTTCAGCTCGAAGTTCTGGTCGTCGACGCTGACCAGACAGCCCTGCGCGCCGCCGTTGATCAAGGACAGGGACAACGTGTTCTTTTCTTTCGGGGCGAGTGTCTGGTCGCCCTTCACCGTGGCGCGCAGGTCGTTCGGTCGGCAGGCAGGCGGCTTCGTCGGAGTCGCGCTCGGTTTCGGTGTCCTCGGCGCGGCGCTCGCTTTCGGTGTCGTTGAGGTGGCGGCCTTCGGCGCCGGCTTGGCTGCGGGCAAGGTCGCCGCGGTGGTTGCGGTGGAAGCTGACGGCGTCGCCGGCGTCTTGATTGACTGGCTGGGCGACGCGCTCGCCCCGGATGGGCTGGTCGCGTCGCTGACTGGCACCACCGGCGCCGGCGTCGGACTGGTCGCGGGGGCCACCACGGGTGGCGGTGATGTCACCACAGCTGCTCTGGTCAGGTTGGCCACCGCCACGATCACGCCCAGAGCCAGCGCCAGGACCACCGCGAGCACGAGGCCGCGCCGGATCCAGTACGTACGGGCCGCCTCGGGCCCGACCGGCTGGAGCACGCCACTCATGGGGCGAGCCTAGGTAGGTCGACGGGGCTACCCCGGGAGAACACGCCGAGCCTCCTCAACGACCGACAGGTACGGTGGCTCGCATGTCCGCCGGCGACCCGTGCGAGGTGGTCGAGCGGACCTTGGCCTGGTATGCCGACCACGCCCGCAAACTTCCCTGGCGCCGGCCCGGAACGGACGCTTGGGCGGTGATGGTCAGTGAGTTCATGCTGCAGCAGACACCGGTCTCTCGGGTGCTCGAACCGTGGCGTCGCTGGGTCGAGCGATGGCCGGCTCCCCCCGATCTGGCCGCCGAGCCGGCAGGTGAAGCCGTACGCGCTTGGGGCCGGCTCGGCTATCCGCGACGAGCGCTCAGGCTGCACCGGGCAGCCCAGGTGATCACCGAGCGGCACGGCGGGAGCGTGCCGACCGATCACGCCGATCTACTGGCCCTGCCTGGCGTCGGCTCCTACACGGCGGCGGCGATCGCCAGCTTCGCCCACGGCCAGCGCCACGTCGTGCTGGACACCAACGTGCGCCGTGTCTTGGCCCGGGTCGCCCACGGGAGGCCGACCGCGCCACCAGCGACCACCGTGGCCGAGCATCGATTGGCCGAGAGCTACCTACCGGCCGAGCCAGCGCGGGCGGCTCGATGGGCAGCGGCCTCGATGGAATTGGGCGCCCTGGTCTGTACGGCGCGGTCACCGTCTTGTGATCGGTGCCCGGTGACGGCGGAGTGTGCCTGGCACCGGGCCGGACAGCCGGTGGTCGAGGTGTGGCCAAGGCGGCGGCAAACCTACGAGGGCACCGACCGGCAGTGCCGTGGCGCGATCCTGGCGGTGTTGCGATCCAGCGACGTCGTGGTCGATGCCGCGGAGCTGACCGCCTGCTGGCCCGATCCGAGACAGCAGCAGCGGGCGCTGGCCTCCCTGCTGGTCGACGGTCTGGTGGTCGGAGACCCGGAGACGGGCTACGCGCTACCCGGCTGACCACCCGGGCCGACGTTTCCGCGCAATCGCACGCGTACACCGCCCCAGCCACGCCCCACGGCCAACGTTTCCGCGCAATCGCACGCATACGTACGCCACAGCACCCTCGGCCGCGAAAGCTGGCCCACCGACTGAGCCGGCGACTGCTACTAGGCTCGGCGGACGTGAGCGATGCCCCGATCCCGACCCTGTCCCTTCGTCACGGCGCGGCCATCCCGGTCCTCGGCCTGGGCACCTGGCCAATGCGTGGCGACGACGCCGCAGCGGCCGTGCGGACCGCGCTGCAGACCGGGTACCGACTTCTGGACACCGCCGAGAACTACCGCAACGAGGACGCCGTCGGCCAAGGAATCCGCGACTCCGGGATCGACCGGTCTGAGGTGTTCATCACCACCAAGCTCAACCGCGAATGGCACAGCGTCGACGGCGTGCAGCGGGCGTTCGCGGCCAGCGCTGAGCGGCTCGGCGTCGACTACATCGACCTGCTGATGGTGCACTGGCCGAATCCGGACCAGGACCGCTATATCGAGGCGGTGCGCGGACTCGACGCCCTGCTGGACGACGGAGTGATCAAGGCGATCGGCGTGTCCAACTTCAAGCCGGCCCACCTCCAGCGGGTGATCGATGAGGCCGGGCTGGTGCCCGACGTCAACCAGATCGAGCTCAGCCCATACAGTACCCGCGACGCCACCCGAGCCTTCGACGCCGAGCACGGCATCATCACGCAGTCGTACAGCCCGATCGGCGCTTCGGACGCCGGACTGCGTTCCGACCCGCTGGCCACCCAGATCGGCGAACGGTACGGCAAGTCGGCCACCCAGGCTGTGCTGCGTTGGCACGTCCAGCTCGGGCTGGTGGCCATCCCGAAGTCGAGCAACCCCAGCCGGATCGCGGAGAACATCGACATCTTCGACTTCGAGCTGACCGCCGACGAGATGGCCGCCATCTCCGCCCTCGACCAGGGTGAGGCCAACGTCGCCGACTCCGACACCACCGGGCACTGACCGCTGCTCTTTCGCGCGGTCGCGATGTCGGCGCCCGCCCTGCTGATCGGCGTCCGCAGATGGGCTGAACATGCGGGGATGCGAGGCATCAACCAACGCCGCCTTCGTGACCTGGAACGCTCGGTGAAGATCGGCCGACCCTGGGTGGCAGCCGGGTCGGCGCAGAAGGCGTTCTCCTCGGCTGGGCCATGGGGGTCATCGGTCCTTCTGGTAGCTGCAGTCAAGCTGGTCGGCGGCGACGCAGAAACGCTCGTGGTCGGATGCGTTGACTCCGTCGCGGGGACTCAGTCCACCCATCGCCGCCGGAGTATTCTCTGAGCATGGCGTTCTGGCTGACCATCGAGGTGCAGAACGGGGACATGATCTCCGCCAATGAATGGCGCCGGGCGCGGGGGGAAGCGCTGATCGAGGCGGCCGTGACCAACGGCGCACAGGACTGGCAATGGCACACCCCGCGGTGGGGGGTGATCCTGGAACTGATGTTCGCCGACGAAGAGGCCCGCAACGCGTTCCGCGAACTCCCGGGTGTCGTCGCCGCGCTGGACGCGGTCCCCGATCCGGTCCTCGGCTTGCACGTCTACCCCGGGCGCGGTGGCGGCTCAGGTGCCAGTAAGCCTCGCCGGCCCCGCCCGGCACCGATGGCCGGAGCAGCGGAGGCTGAGGAGCCACGCGATGAGTTTCTCGACCTAGCCGCCACCGGCCCACGGGACGGCTCCGGCGCCTCCTGACCTACGCGGCCTCCTCCGCAGCTTCTGGAGCTCGCATCCGGAACACCACCTGCACGGCCTCGTGCAGGTCGAACCGCTCACCGCGCCAACCGGGCTGGATCCGGGCTGCGGATGGTCGAAGCCGTCGACGCGGTGTGGTGCCACTGGCACAGCAGGATCATCTCAGGATCGACCACCGCCCCGAGCACCGGTGCGTCGCAGGCCAGCCGGCGCGCGGTTTGCGGCTCGATGCCGCCCAGACCCTGAACGTGGCAGGTCGGATCGGGCCGTCTCGGCGTTCCCGCGGGAACGTTTCCGGCTCGGCCACCAGGCTCGGCCGCCGATCCTGCGAGGGTTCCCGCTGCTCCAACCCCTCCGCAATCCCCGGTGCTGCCCCCTCTTCCGGTGCGTCCGGCCGCTGCGGCGTTCCCGCGGGAACGTCTGGAGCGTCGGGAACTGGGTCGGCTGGCTTGTCGCCAACCTGCCCATCAGCCAGCCGCCGCGGCCGAAACTACGGGAAAGGACTGACGGAGCGGTCGCGGATCGATGCTGCCCGGCTGAGCTGACGAGCCCAGTGGGATTGCCGACGCTGATCGCTCAGCCGGGGGCGAACGCCTCGATCCGACAGGTGGGTCCGCTGGCCCGCCTCCGCACCGCAACATGCCTTGCACCACAGGGCCACAGGGCCACAGGGCCACAGGGCCGCAACGCCGCAACGCCGCAACGATGTTCCTCAGGCAAGCTCGATTCTTCCGTTGATCCGGCGGTTGAGCCGCCACGGATTCCCTTCGGCCACGGCGTCGGGCAGCAGCTCCTCCGGCATGTCTTGGTAAGCGACGGGCCGTTGGAAACGGTAGATCGCCTGGGAGCCGACCGAGGTGAACCGGGACTCCGACGTGGCCGGGAACGGCCCTCCGTGCACCATGGCGTGGCCGACTTCCACCCCGGTGGGCCACCCGTCGAAGATGATCCGCCCGACCTTGAGCTCGAGCGCCCGTACGAGCCGGACCGCTGCCTCCCGGTCGTCTGAACCGGCATGGACGGTGGCAGTCAATTGTCCTTCGAGTGCCCCGACGACTCTGGCCAACTCGGTCGGGTCGTCGTAGCGCACGATCAGCGAGGCGGCCCCGAAGATCTCGTTCTGCAGCTCCTCGCTGCGACGGAAGTAGTCCAGCGTGGTGCTGAGCACGATCGGTCCGGGCGCATTGGCGCCGTCTCCGGCGGAGCCGGTGGCCGAGACGTCGGCGCCGGGCTGCTGGCGGAAACGATCCACCCCGGATGCGAAGGCTTCGGCGATGCCGGGGGTCAGCATGCTCGCCCCGGTCGCGGTCTCTACCGCCTCTGATGCGGCGGTCAGGAAGGCGTCGCCGTCGGGGCCTGACGGCACGAAGAGCACCCCCGGATTGGTGCAGAACTGTCCGGCGCCCATGGTCAGCGAGCCGACGAACGCTTCGGCGAGACTCGACGGGTTCCCCGTCAGCGCTCCGGGCAGCATGAACACCGGGTTGGTTGAGGACATCTCGGCGTGCACCGGAATCGGTTCGGCTCGCTCAGCCGCGGCCCGGACCAAGGCCAAACCGCCGGCGCGGGAGCCGGTGAAGCCGACCGCCTTGACCCGCGGGTCGGCCACCAGCGCCTGACCGATGGCGTTGCCGGCACCGAACACCAGCGAAAACACCCCGGCGGGCAGACCCGCGGCCGAGACAGCCGCCGTGATCGCCTGGCCTACCAGCTCGGCGGTTCCCGGGTGAGCGTTGTGACCCTTGACGATCACCGGGCAGCCGGCAGCCAGGGCCGAGGCGGTGTCTCCGCCGGCAGTCGAGAAGGCGAGCGGGAAGTTGCTGGCCCCGAACACCGCGACCGGGCCGAGCGGCACTTGCCGGGAGCGCAGATCGGGCGCCGGCAGCGGCTTGCGGTCCGGCTGGGCCGGGTCGATCCGTACCTCGAGATGATCACCTTCGCGGACCACGCCGGCGAACAGCCGGAGCTGTCCGGTGGTCCGGCCTCGTTCGCCGTGCAACCGGGCTGGCGGCAAGCCCGTTTCCGCCACCCCTCGTTCGGTGATCTCGTCGGCCATCGCCTCGATGTTGTCGGCGATGGCTTCCAGCAGGCGGGCCCTTTTCTCGGGATCGGTGCCCCGATACCAGTCGCTGGCGTCAGTCGCCGCCTGAGTGGCCGTCTGGAGTTGTGACACCGACAACAGGCTGTACGCCGGGTCGAGCTCGCTGTTCGTGGCGGGGTCGACCGCGCGCATCGAGCCGTCCTCGCCTTCGACGAACGAGCCGGCGATCAGCGAATGTCCGTGCAGCGCCATGATGAATCCTCCTTCTTGGTGGCCGGCACGTTCGGTGCCCGCGCGTGTCCAACGTCAGTGCCGAGTTCTCCCCAGGGTACGCAATATGTAATATTGCACTTGAGCGGCTAAGACGTGAACCCGTTCGCGGACGCCTGCTGAAGGGATACCAGGTGACCAGGGCTGTCGTAGTGGGCGCCGGGATCGTGGGGGCGGCCTGCGCTTACTTCTTGTCCAAGGCCGGTCTGGACGTAGTGGTCGTCGACCGGCTCCAAGCCGGTTCGGGAACTACGAGCCGGGGTGAGGGAAACCTGTTGCTGTCCGATAAGGAGCCCGGACCAGAGCTCCGGTTGGCTCAGCTCAGCCGTTCACTGTGGCTCGAGGTCGGCGATCAACTGGGTCGAGACGCCCTCGAGCTGGAGGAGAAGGGCGGTCTGGTCGTGGCGAGCGACCCCGCGACCCTCGCTGAGCTGGGCACCTTTGCCGAGAGCCAGGCCGCCGCCGGGGTCGAGGTTCGGGCGTCGGAAGGTGAGGACCTCCATCGGCTCGAACCGCAGCTCAGCCGCCGACTGGCGGGTGGGGTCGCCTACCCCGAGGACATGCAGCTGCAGCCGGTGCTGGCCACGGCCGAGTTGCTGCATGCCGCGCGCCGATCCGGTGCCGAGATCCGGATCGGACCAATGGCTACGGGTCGCGGTACCGACACGGCCGGAGCGACCACGGCGTTGCGGACCGACCAGGGTGACATTGGAGCCGACGTCATCGTCAACGCGACCGGCACCTGGGGTGGCCAACTGAGCCGGCTGCTTGGCGCCGAGATCCCGGTGCTCCCCCGCCGCGGCTTCATCCTGGTCACCGAGCCGCTGCCGAAGATGATCCGCCACAAGGTGTATTCCGCCGACTACGTCGCCAACGTGGCCTCATCCCACACCGGCCTGGAAACCTCCTGTGTGATCGAGGGCACCCGCGGCGGCACGGTGCTGATCGGCGCCAGCCGGGAGCGGATCGGCTTCGACGCCACGCTCCGCCCGGAGGTGGTGCGAGAACTGGCCCGCCGCGCGATCGAACTTTTTCCCTTCCTCAGCGAGGTCCGGCTGCTCCGGGTCTACCACGGGTTCCGTCCCTACTGTCCCGATCATCGGCCGGTGATCGGGCAGGACACACGGGCACCGGGGGTCTATCACGCCTGCGGACACGAGGGCGCCGGCATCGGGCTGGCGGCGGCCACCGGGTACCTGATCGCTCAACAGATCACCGGCAGCCCCCTGGCTCCGGAGCTGGCCCATGATCTCGCCGCGTTCAGCCCCGCCCGGTTCCATCCGGGCAGGCTCGCCGAAGCGGGGGTGACAGGGTGACCACGACTTTCTCTTTCGACGGAAGGGACATCCCGTTTCGTCCCGGTCAAACAGTCGGCGGCGCGTTGCTGGCGGCTGGGGTACTCTCCTGGCGCTCGACCCGCATCGAGGGATCGCCGCGCGGCCTGTTCTGCGGGATCGGGGTCTGCTTTGACTGTCTGGTGACTGTAGATGCTCGATCGAACCAGCGAGCTTGCCAGGTCGTGGCCCACGAGGCGATGACTGTCCGCAGCCAGGACGGGACGGGACACGATGCCGAAGCGATATGACCTGACCGTGGTCGGCGCCGGACCAGCGGGGATGGCGGCGGCGGACCGTGCCGTTCGCGGAGGGCTCCGGGTCGCGTTGGTGGACGCCGGGGCCGGACTGGGTGGCCAGTACTGGCGGCAACCCGCTCCGCTGTCCGACGCGAGCGCCAGGTCCAGTGTTAGCTTCAGTGCCAGCGCCAAGACCGGCCCATACGCCGGCTCAGGGCATCAGGTCACCGAAGACGAGACCGCATCCCTGCACCACCGGCTGAGCACGTTCCGGCGGTTGCGCTCCCGACTCCTCGAGGCCGCCGACCACGGCACCCTCGACCTCTTCGTCAGGCATCAGGTGTGGACGGCAGGGCGCGCCGACTCGCCGGCGCAGGCCAAGACGGCGCCCGCCGAGGGGGCGCAGCACTTCGTCCTCCGAGCCGTCGACCAGAGCCGGACCCCCGACGTTGAGCGGGTGATCACCTCCGCTGCCGTGGTTCTGACAACGGGGGCCTACGACCGCTCGTTGCCCTTCCCCGGCTGGGACCTGCCCGGCGTG